>NZ_JACARZ010000178.1:0-6251 GCF_013386315.1 Pseudomonas sp. P7779
ACGTAGAGCAGTTCCAGCAACACGGTGCCCGGCTTGAGCGCCTTGTTCTTGATCAGCGCCACGGCGGTGTTGCCCATGGAACCGGACAGCACCAGGTCCATGCCGCCCTGCACCATCGGGTGTTCCCAGGTGATGAACTGCATGTCTTCGCGGGACAGCGCCTGGTTGCGGTCGTAGGTGATGGTCACACCTTCGTCGTCGCCCAGGGGGAAGCTGGCGTCGAGCATTTTTTCGCTGGGCTTGAGAATCAGTGCGTTTTCCGAATGGTCTTCGCTGTCGATGCCAAAGGCGTCGAACAGGGTTTCCATGTAGATCGGCAGGGTGAACTGGTCGTCTTGCTCAAGGATCGCTTCCACCAGCGCATCACCTTCGCCAGCGCCGCCGGAGTTGAGCTCCAGCAAACGGTCGCGGCCGGTGTGCAGTTCGGCTTCGAGGCGCTCGCGCTCGGCACGGGCTTCGTCGATCAGCGCTTGCCACTCGCCGTCGTCGGCGTTTTCCAGCAGCGGCAGCAGGCGCGGGCCGAACTGGTGCTGCAAGGCGTTGCCGGTCGGGCAGGTGTTGAGGAACGCGTTCAGCGCCTCGTGGTACCACTGGAACAGGCGCTCTTGCGGGCTGGTTTCCAGGTACGGCACGTGCAGTTCGATCACATGTTTCTGGCCGATCCGGTCCAGACGGCCGATCCGTTGTTCCAGCAAGTCCGGGTGGGACGGCAGGTCGAACAGCACCAGGTGGTGGGAGAACTGGAAGTTGCGGCCTTCACTGCCGATTTCCGAGCAGATCAGCACCTGGGCGCCGAATTCTTCGTCCGCAAAGTAGGCGGCAGCGCGGTCGCGCTCGAGGATGTTCATGCCCTCGTGGAACACCGTGGCCGGGATGCCGGAGCGCACGCGCAGGGCGTCTTCCAGGTCCATGGCGGTTTCGGCGTGGGCGCAGATCACCAGGACTTTGGTGCGCTTGAGCATCTTCAGCTGGTCGATCAGCCACTCGACGCGCGGGTCGAAACGCCACCAGCGTTGTTCTTCATCGACGTCCGGCTGCGACTGGAAGCTGACTTCCGGGTACAGCTCGGCGTGCTCGCCCAGGGGCAGCTCGAGGTATTCGTCCGGGCACGGCAGCGGGTAGGCGTGCAGCTTGCGCTCCGGGAAGCCTTGCACCGCGGCGCGGGTGTTGCGGAACAGCACGCGGCCGGTGCCGTGGCGGTCCAGCAGTTCGCGGACCAGGCGGGCACTGGCTTCGGCGTCGCCATCGTTGACGGCGGTCAGCAGCGCTTCGCCTTCGTCGCCGAGGAAGCCCTGGATGGTCTTGTGGGCGGCGGGCGAGAGACGGCCCTTGTCCAGCAGTTCCTGGACGGCTTCGGCCACCGGGCGATAGTTTTCGCTCTCGGCGCGAAAGGCGTGCAGGTCGTGGAAACGGTTCGGGTCCAGCAGGCGCAGGCGCGCGAAGTGGCTGTCCTGGCCCAGTTGCTCAGGGGTTGCGGTGAGCAGCAGCACGCCCGGAATCACTTCGGCCAGTTGTTCCACCAGCGAGTACTCGGGGCTGGCTTTTTCTTCGTGCCAGACCAGGTGGTGCGCTTCGTCGACCACCAGCAGGTCCCAGCCGGCCGCGAACAGCGCGTCCTGGGCCTTCTCGTCGTCCACCAGCCATTCCAGGGCCACCAGCGCGAGCTGGGTGTCTTCGAACGGGTTGGTGGCATCGCTTTCGATAAAGCGCTCTTCATCGAACAGTGCGACCTGCAGGTTAAAGCGGCGGCGCATTTCCACCAGCCACTGGTGCTGGAGGTTTTCCGGCACCAGGATCAACACGCGGTTGGCGCGACCCGACAGCAACTGGCGATGGATCACCAGGCCGGCTTCGATGGTCTTGCCCAGGCCCACTTCGTCCGCCAGCAGAACCCGCGGCGCGATACGGTCGGCAACTTCACGGGCGATGTGCAGTTGGTGCGCGATCGGTTGCGCACGTACGCCGCCCAGGCCCCAGAGCGAGGACTGCAACTGGCGGCTGGTGTGTTCCAGGGTGTGGTAGCGCAGGGAGAACCAGGGCAGCGGGTCGATCTGGCCGGCGAACAGACGGTCGCTGGCCAGGCGGAACTGGATGAAGTTCGAGAGCTGGGTTTCCGGCAGGGTGACCTGCTCGTTTTGCCCATTGAGGCCGTGGTAGACCAGCAGGCCGTCGACGTCGTCGACTTCTTGCACGGTCATTTTCCAGCCTTCGAAATGGGTGATGGTGTCACCCGGCGAAAACCTCACGCGAGTGAGGGGCGCATTCCGTAGCGCATACTGGCGAGTGTCGCCAGTGGCCGGATAGAGCACGGTTAACAAGCGGCCGTCCTGTGCCAGAACGGTGCCTAACCCCAGCTCTGCTTCGCTGTCACTAATCCAGCGTTGCCCCGGTTGATACTGCTGCGCCATGCTGCCTGACTCCCGCCGTGAAAAAGCCGACTATTCTAACGGAACACGGCTTCCAGACCAAAAGGAATAGGTGCAGCTTCGAGCTTTAAGCTACAAGCGGCAAGAAAAAGGGCGGTATCTTCGTCGGATAGATGACGATTGGTTCACAAGTTGGCGGCTTGACGCTCAAGTCGTCACCCACGCAGCCGACAGTCTGCTGAACAGGAGACTAATAATATGCTGCCACCCATGCTGCCCTTGAGTGTTGTGCCGGTCACGTCGCAGCTTGACCCGGTGCGCCAGAAGCCGGATATCCCGCCCGTGGCGCCGGTTCAGCCAGGCTCCAACGAAAGTACCATCGACTTGCAAAAGCGCGATCCCGAGGAAGCGGCTTTGCTGCTGCGCGAGGAGCAGCGTCGCCAGCAGGAACAGCAAAAGCGTCGCCGCGAAGCCGATGAAGACTCGCAGGAGCACCTGGCTGTTCCCGGTGACGTACTCAACGCCGACAACACCGTGCCGGTGGTGCCGTTGATTGAAGACGCACCACGGCAAGGTTTGTGGGTGGACGTCGAGGTTTAATCCCGCAGTTCGCGCAGGGCGGCGATCAGTTGCTCGATGTCTTGCGCCGTATTGAGGTAGCTCACGGAGATTCGCGCCACGCTGTCCAGCTCGCGGGCCTGCATGTCCAGTGGAGTGTAGGGCACGCCATTGGCACCGATGTTGATCCGCTTGAGGCCCAGGCGGCGCTTGAGCTCGAAGGCGTCCCAGCCGGCCAGGTTGAACGCGATCAGGCCGGACTGGTTTGCGCTGGTTCCCAGGTCATGCAAGGTAATCCCGTCGATTCGGCGCAATTGTTCACGGATTGTGTCGCTTAACAGCCGGACCGTCTCGCGGACCCGCTCGATCCCCAATCGATTGACCTCCAGCAACGCATTGCCCAGGCCTGCCAGCAAGGCGAACGACACCTCGCTGGTTTCAAAGCGCCGGGCGTCGTTGCGCAAGTCAAATCCCGCAGGGCTCCAGGGCGCCGAAAACACATCGCGTTGGGCCGGGTTCAAGCGCTCGAGAAAATCCGGCCGCACATAGAGCAGGGCGGTCCCCCGTGGGCCGCGCAGATGCTTGCGTCCGGCGCCCTTGAGCACATCGCAGTGCAGCGCTTGCACATCCACCGGCACCTGGCCGATGGCTTGCCCGGCGTCGATGAAATAGGCAATGCCATGACGCCTGGCCAACGCGCCGATGGCCTCGGCCGGGTTGATCAAGCCGCTGTTGGCGGGGAGCCAGGTCAGGTCGATCAACCGCACCCGGGCGTCGAGCATGGCTTCCAGGCCGGCGACGGATACCGCGCCGGTTTCATCGCAGGGGATCACTTCTACTTGTGCACCCGATTGCACGGCCGTTTGCATGCTCGCCAGGTTGCCGCCCCATTCGTGGCGGCCCACCAGAATGCGGTCGCCTGGCTGCCACGGGCCCAACGCCTGGAACGCCATGCTCCAGGCGGTCGAGCCACTGCTGGCGAAGGCAATCGATGACACGGGTGCATTGAGCAGTTGCGCGACGGCGCGACGGGCTTTTTCTGTCAGCAGTGCGCCGTGTTCGCCGGCCTCCATCGGGCCGTCGCGGGCTTCGCGCTGCAACTGGTCAATGATTGCATCGAGCGTCCCTTGGCTGGGCAGGGAGGCCCCGGCGTGGTTGAAGTGGACGATGCCGGACTGGCAGCCCGGCGTTTCGTCCCGCAGCTCCCGGACCTCGGTCAGGGACAGCGCAGTCACGGCTGCAACTCGAAAATCGCGTCGATCTCCACGGCTACGCCGCCCGGCAAGCTCGCGACGCCCACGGCCGTACGGGCATGCCGGCCTTTGTCGCCGAGGGCGTTGACCAGCAAGTTCGAAGCGCCATTGGCGACTGCACCCTGGCGCTGGAAATCACCACTGCTGGCGATAAATACGCCCAGCCGAATGATGCGCACCAGTCGCGACAGGTCATCGCCCAGGGCATCGCTTAATTGTGCCAGCAGGCCCAGCGCCGCGAGTTCGGCGGCCTTGGCGCCTTCGTCTTCGCTGATGGATTCGCCGAGTCTTCCGATGTAAGTCGGTTTGCCGTCCAGCAGCGGGATTTGGCCGGAGATGAACAGCTGGTTCTGGCTGATCACGTAATTCACGTAGTTGGCAATCGGCTGGCTGGGTGTCGGCAGGCTCAGGCCGAGGGCGTGTACGCGTTGTGAGATGGAGTGGCTCATGATGAATCCTCTTGGAAAGAGTCTTCAGCATGGGCGGGGCGATTTTCGCCGACAAACGGATAGATTTAACTCGACGTATCGAAATAACTCATGCGTCAGCGCAGATTTCCCTGAGCCATTCACTGAAACAAGCGGCCGCCGTGCTGGTTTCGCCATGCGGGGCAATCAGCCAGTAACCGATCTCGCTTTGATAGGGCGGCCAGTCGAAGGCCTCCACCAATGTGCCCTCCTTGAGCCTGCGTTCGATCAGGCGGTGACGGCCCATGGCGATGCCCTGGCCGGCGACGGCGGCTTCGACCACGATGTTGTAGTCGTGCAGCAGCGCCTTGGGGAAGTGCTCCACATCCACCTGATAATGCCGGGACCAGTCGGTCCACTCGAAAGGGCGGTGCGAGGTGGCCATCAGCAGCGGGCCATTGGCCAGTTGGCTGGCCTTGAACGCCGGGCTGCAGACGGGTGACAGTGTTTCGCTCATCAGGCGCGTGGCCTGCACGTCGGTCCAGTCGCCCTTGCCGTAGCGAATCGCCAGGTCGACCTCGGCGGCGGCGACATCTGCCAACTGAATCGCCGGCACCAACTCCACCTGGATGTGTGGGTAGCGGCTGAGAAACCCCGCCAGGCGCGGTGTCAGCCACAAGGTGGCGAACGAGGCGAGCAGGCCGACGCGCAGTACGCTGGTGGCGGGCGGTGTTTGCTGCTGGCGGGTGGCGGCGGCGATGGTGTCGAGGGCGGGGCGGATCTGGTCGTAGTAGTGTTGGCCGTCTTCGGTCAGATCGATGGCGCGGGTGCGTCGGATAAACAGCGGTTTGCCCAGGTGCTGTTCGAGTTTCTGCACTTGATGGCTGAGGGCGCTTTGGGTCACTGACAGCTCGGCGGCGGCCTTGATAAAACTCAAATGCCGGGCCACGGCCTCAAAGGCGCGCAGGGCCAGGAGTGGGGGAAGGTCCTTGTGCAGTGCCACGTCGAACGCTCTGTGTGAGGGTTGGGATGGGGGGATTTTGCGGGCAAATGCGCGGGATGACATCGATTTTGTTTACGCGGGATTGGCGCAGGACGCATTATTGGGGCATCCAAGCCATTACGTAAGCCAAGCCATGAGTGACGATGACAAGCTGATTGACCTGAATGCCGAACGGGCCAAACGTGTTCATGATCTGAATGACAAGCGACTGAATGAAGTGCGCCAGGCGTTTGAACAGGCGATGCCGTTGGGGAAGCCCAAGAAAAAGCCGAAAAGCAAACCGAAAAAGCGTTGATATAGCCTGCATCGTTTGATGCAGGTCAGTTATTTCCCTTCTTTACGCTCCGTCGCGGGCGACATTGATCCTCGTCAATTTCTTCTTTCGTCTTCTTGGTTAACTTAGCCCTATCGCAACAGGGCAAGTGCAGGAGGCCGGTCATGTTTTTCGATAATGTGGTGTTTGCCGGAGTGCTGACGGTTGGCCTCATGGTGATGTTCTTTGTAGGGTTTGGAATTTTTATCTGGAAAGACGCTAATAAGCGTAAGAGGCCTTAGGTCTTTTCGGATACATGAGCACGCAAGGCATTTTGGGCGACTTCGGTCGCCTTTTTTTTGTTTTGGATTTTTTGATTTGGATTTTTTGATTTGTGTACATATCCGTTGC
>NZ_JACARZ010000179.1:0-570 GCF_013386315.1 Pseudomonas sp. P7779
GGCTGTCGTCCAGCACCAGTGGCGGCGCGGGCAGTTCGCGGCGGGCGACGCCGGCGTTTTCCAGTTGGAAATAGCGGCCTTGATAATCCAGGCCGCCGTCATTCGGTGCCAGCAGTTGTTGGAGAATCTCCAGGTATTCGCCGATGCGTTCGCTGCGCTGGTCGCGGTTCAGCCATTCGCCAAACGCACTGCGCAGGCTGCCTTGTTCGCCGTCGGGCAAGTGCAGGCGCACCCGGTGGCTGCTGATCGATTGCAGGCTTTGCAGGGTGGTGGCCAGGGCCGCCGGCAGCATGACTTCCGGCGGTACGCTCACCGACAATTGCACCCGTCGGGTGTGGGCGCACAACGCCGCCGCCACACCGAGGCTGTCGGCACATAGCGCGCCGCCGGGGATCCACAGGCCGTCGATGCCGGCGTATTCCACCGCCTGGGCCAGCTGGATCCACTGCCCCGGCCGCGCCGCCCAGTCGGGGGTACAGAGGGGCATCAACCAACTGAATTCAAGGGGCATACACGGGCTCCATAGTTTGGCATCAGCATCACGCGTCGTCGTAGCAGCTGTCGAGCCCC
>NZ_JACARZ010000179.1:690-1159 GCF_013386315.1 Pseudomonas sp. P7779
GCGCCTGGGTCGAGCTTTCGGCCTGGACCACGGCGATCACGTAGTCAGCATAGGGCAGCAGGGACGGGTCCTGTTGCAGGCTGGCGATCACTTCGTCGGGATGGCCGTGGTGCACGTTCATCAGGCGCAGGTGCTCCTGCAGGTCCACGGCTTGATCGATCAGGCCTTCGCGTTGCAGGCGCGGGATGTGGCGCTCGATATCCACCGCCAGTTCCGCTTGGGCACCGGCGCGATCCGCTGCCGGGAAAATTGCCCGCACCACGCCGATTCTCGGTGGGCGATCGATGCGGGTCCAGGCATTCAAGTAGGCATCGGCCAGGGGTTTTTGCACCGTCAGCGGATCGTGGGTGGCGGTGCCCAGCAGCAAGCCGTTGCCCTGGCTGGCGGTGTATGCCGCGCCTTCGAGGCTGCCGTGGGAGTGCCACAAGCGGCTGCTCAAGCCGGTTGCTGGCGGTTGCAGGGTCAGCGC
>NZ_JACARZ010000180.1:0-4300 GCF_013386315.1 Pseudomonas sp. P7779
CACCCTTCACTTTCGGTGTGCGGCGCATTCTATAGCATTTTTCCGTAATGTCATGATTTAAATGCAATTTATTTAAAATATTTTGTCTTCGACCCCGCGCACCCCGCAAAACCGGCGCTTTGGGTGCAAACGCGAGTCTATTGCGTTTGCCCAAGCCTTGGCCCCACAATTAACAATTATTCTCAATAACACCTGGGCCGGGCCTTATGTCTGTGGGTGAACCGCCGTTCCAACGGGAGATTACCGAGCTGTACAGCGAGCATCACGGCTGGCTGTTCACTTGGTTGCGCCGAAAACTGGGCTGTACCCATAACGCCGCCGACGTGGCGCAGGACACCTTCGCGCGGATTCTGCACGCCCGCGAGTCGGTGACCGCCATCCGCGAACCCCGCGCCTATTTAAGTACCACCGCCAGGCGGCTGATCATCGACCAGGCCCGGCGCAAGCAGATTGAGCACGCCTATCTTCAGGAATTGATGCTGACGGTGGAAACCCTGGAAGGTTTCCAGTCGCCCGAACAGATCCACACCACCCTGGAAGCCCTCGAGCACATCGCCTTCCTGCTGGAAGGCATGCACGACAATATGCGCCAGGCGTTTGTGCTGTATTACCTCGAAGACCTGACCCAGCAGCAAATCGCCCGACAACTGAAGCTGTCGGAACGTACGGTACGCAAATACCTGATCCAGGCCCTGCTGCATTGCAGCCACAGCGTGGACATCTGAGCCGCGCATGCCCGCCTCTCGCCAACAGATCGATGAACAAGCCGCCGAATGGATGATTCGCCTGCACGAAGGTGAATTGACCGAGGCCCAGCGCCAGGCGTTCGAGCGCTGGAAGCAGCAAGGCCCGCAACACGCCGCATCAGCAGCGCGCATGGAAGATGTGATTGCGCGGATGCAGGCCCTGCGCGGGCAAAAGGCACCGGCCCGGGCGGCCTTGAGTGCGGCCTTTCCCCGGCATGGGAAGGCGCGCAAAAACTACGTCCGCGCGTTGGTACTGGCCTGCAGCCTGGGCCTTCCCGCCATGGCGCTGCTCTACAGTCCTTATCCACAACAATGGATGGCCGATGTGCACAACGGTCCCGGCGAATGGAAAACCCTGCGGCTGGCGGACGGCTCGACGCTGACCCTGAACGGCATCAGTGCGGCGAATCTGCATTTCGACAGCCGGCAGCGCCGCATCGAATTGCTGCAAGGTGAGATCCTGGTGGAAGTGGCCCACGATGGCGAACGGCCATTTGTGGTGCAGACCGCCCAAGGCACCCTGCGCGCCCTGGGTACGCGATTTGTGGTCAGGCGCGAGGATGACGTTACGGTGCTGAGCATGCTCGAATCCCGCGTGGCGGCAAAAAGCGCGAACGGGCAGCAGACACTGGAAGTTGATGCGGGCTCGCAGGCGCGACTCAGCAAAGATGCCGTGCGGCTCTCGGGCAGCATCGATACGGCGAGCATCAATGGGGCCTGGCGCCGCCATCAACTGGTGGTGGATAACCGACCGTTGCCGGAAGTGCTGGATGAGATCGCCCGTCACCGTTCGGGCCGCTTGCAGTTTGATCGCGCCGTACTGGCCAGTCTCAAGGTCTCGGCCGTACTTCCCCTGGATGACACCGACCGCACCTTGCAGATGCTGGCTCAAACCCTGCCGATCACGCTGAAAACCTTTACGCCGTGGCTGATGATCGTCAGCCCGGATACCGAGAGCAAAAAATAATTATCCAAATTGTTTCCGCTTTGTTTAAAGCTACCCGTCAAGGAAGGTATATCGATAACTAAAGGACTGCCATCGTCATGCCGCTCCCTTCCAAACCCCGCAGACGCCTGCTGAGCAGCGCGCCGCTGACCCTCACACTGCTCGCGACGACGCTGCTCAATACCCATCTGGCCCAGGCCGATACGGTAAACGTCGCGGCCCAAGCCTACGACATACCTGCAGGGCCGCTGGGCGCCACACTTAACCAGTTCGCCCAGCAAGCGGGCGTGGCTATCGTGTTCCAGTCCCAGAACCTGCAGGGGCTCGCGGGCCCGGGACTCAAAGGCACTTATAGCGTGGAGGCCGGGTTTGAAAAGCTGCTGCGTGGCAGTGGTTATCGGGCAGTCAAAGGTGATCAGGTCTACGCACTGGAAGCCAACCCTACCCCCACCGGCGCCGTGGAGCTGGGGGCGACGCAGATCAGCGCCAACCAACTCGGCACCATTACCGAAGGCTCCGGCTCTTACACCCCCGGCACCATCGCCACCGCAACCCGGCTGGTGCTGACGCCACGGGAAACTCCGCAATCGATCTCGGTGGTCACCCGCCAGGCCATGGATGACTTTGGCCTCAACTCCATCGACGACGTGATGCGCCATACCCCGGGCATCACCGTGGCAACGTATGACAGCGACCGTACCAGCTATTACTCCCGTGGCTTCGCGATTCGCAACTTCCAGTACGACGGTATTCCTATCCTGCAAGACCCGCAGTATTCGTCCGGCCATACCCTCACCGACATGGTGATCTATGACCGGGTAGAAATCCTCAAGGGCGCCACCGGCCTGCTCACTGGCGCCGGTGGCCCTGGTGGTACCATCAACATGATCCGCAAGAAACCTACCCAGGAATTCAAGGGCCATATCGACCTTGGCGCCGGTTCCTGGGACAACTACCGATCGGAAGTTGACGTCAGCGGTCCCTTGACCGAAACCGGGAACATCCGCGGCCGAGCCGTGGCGGCCCATCAAGACAAACAGTCCTTCATGGACCATTACCAACGCAAAACCAGCGTCTACTACGGCATCCTGGAGGCGGACCTGTCGCCGGATACCCTGCTGACCGTGGGCGCGGACTATCAGGATAATGACCCCAAAGGCTCAAGCTGGACCGGCAGTGCCTCGCTGTATGACGAATCCGGCAATCGCATTGGCTCCAAGCGCTCATTCAACAACGGGCCACGGTGGAGCAGTTGGCAGCAGTACACGCGCACCGCCTTTGCCACCCTTGAACACAGCTTCGAAAATGGCTGGGTCGCCAAAGGTCAGTACAACCATCAAATCAACGGTTACAACGCCCCCCTGGGTTTCGTGAGCCCAGGTTTGCCCTCAGTGCTGGCGCGCAAATACACAGGTGAAACCGTCAGCGACAGCGCCGACCTTTACACCTCTGGCCCCTTCGACCTGTTTGGCCGAGAACACCAGTTGGTGGTCGGCACCTCGGTTTCCCGCTCCCACTGGAAAGGCAAGGACTACACCAACGCCAGCCTGCCCAACAATAACTTCGACTATTACAACTGGAACGGCGACATCCCGAAGCCGGACTGGGGCGAAGTCACCAACAAAAACGATGAAATCACCCGCCAGACCGGCAGCTACATGACCGCTCGCTTCAGCCTCACGGACGATCTTTCGCTGCTGCTGGGCACGCGCGTTGCAGACTTCCAGGTCACCGGCACCAGTGATACGAAAAAAAGCGGCAAGGTCTTGCCCTATGCAGGCCTGGTATACGACCTGAACGACAACGTGTCGGCCTACGCCAGTTACACGGAAATTTTCCTGCCGCAGTCGTTCAACCGTGATCGCAACAACAAATTGCTGGAGCCGGATGAAGGCAAGAACTATGAAGTGGGGCTCAAAGGTGAATTCTTCGAAGGGCGCCTGAATTCCAGCATCGCCTACTTCGAGGTTCACGAAAAAAACCGCCCCGAGGAAGATACGGAGTACAACGCCAATCCAACCAACCCCGCTCGCGACTACGCCTATAAGCCGATCACTTCGAAAACCAAGGGTTATGAGGCGGAAATCTCTGGCGAGCTGACACCCGGCTGGCAGTTGCAGGCAGGCTACACCCACAAGATTGCCCGTGATGAAAGCGGCAAGAAGGTATCGACCTGGGAGCCGGAAGATCAGGTCAATGTCTATACCAGCTACAAGCTGACCGGCAGCCTCGACAAACTCACCCTCGGCGGCGGCGCGCGTTGGCAGGGTCAAGGCTGGCAGGTACTGAGCAACTGGGCCAAGGGCGGCGCTCAAGAAAAATTTGCCCAGGATCCCTACTGGCTGGTGGACCTGATGGCCCGCTATCAGATCACCGACAGCGTGTCGGCGACCGTCAACGTCAACAACGTGTTCGACAAGTCGTATTACACCAACATCGGCTTCTACAACTCGTCGTACTATGGCGACCCTCGCAACGTAATGGTCAGTACCCGCTGGGATTTCTAAACCCAATCAAAAACGCCCCCGATCACTGCACATGATCGGGGGCGTTTTTTAGACCGGCGGTTTTAGCAAACCCCAGACAGCAAAAAGCCCGCTCAATGAGC
>NZ_JACARZ010000181.1:0-2950 GCF_013386315.1 Pseudomonas sp. P7779
GCCAAGGGCCTGACCTCCGGTTACCTGCCGATGGGTGGCCTGGTGCTGAGCAAGCGCGTGGCCGATGCGCTGGTGGAGCGCGGCGGCGTGTTTGCCCACGGGCTGACCTATTCCGGGCACCCGGTGGCGGCGGCGGTGGCGCTGGCCAACCTCAAGGCGCTGCGGGACGAAGGCATCGTGCGCCAGGTGAAGAACGACACCGGACCGTACCTGCAAAAAATCCTCCATGAAGTGTTTGGCAATCACCCGATGATCGGCGAGATCCAGGGCACGGGCCTGCTCGCGGCCTTGCAGTTCGCTGAAGACAAGAGCACCCGCAAGCGCTTCGAGAACGAAAATGACCTGGCCTGGCAGTGCCGCACGTTTGGTTTCGAAGAGGGCGTAATCATTCGCTCGACGCTGGGCCGCATGATCATGGCGCCAGCACTGGTGGCCACGCGCACTGAGCTGGACGAGCTGGTTGAAAAGACCCGCATCGCCGTGGATCGCACCGCACGGATCGCGGGAAAACTCTGAAGTGACCAGCGCGCCACCCCAGGCGAGGGGTGGTGCGCAACCTCCATCAGGCAACGCTGAACGGCATCGATGCCATCGAATGCCGCGACGCCCTGCATCCCCATTTCCAGGAGTCACCCATGAATACAATAACAAACGTGACCGATACACCCGCTCATCAATCCTCACCCAAAGCCGCCTCGTCCCGCCGCTTCCGTCAGCCGCTGGGTCTTATCGGGCTGGTGCTGTTCGGCCTGGCGTACATGGTGCCGCTGGCGGTGTTTACCACCTACGGGCTGGTGACCCAAATGACCAAGGGCCACTTGCCGACCGCCTACATGCTGACCCTCGCCGCCATGCTGCTGACGGCCTACAGCTATGGGCGCATGGTCCAGGCGCATCCCTATTCGGGCTCGGTCTACTCTTACACCCGCAAGGCGTTTGGCGCCTACTTCGGCTTCATCGCCGGGTGGACCCTGTTGCTGGACTACATCTTCCTGCCGTTGCTCAGCTATTTGCTGATCGGCATCTACATGTCCGAGTATTTTCCCGGGGTGCCGACCGCCGTGTGGGTGCTCGGCTCGATTGCCCTGGTGACCACGCTGAACCTGGTGGGCATCGAGTCCATCACCCGGGTCAACTGGATACTCATCGTCGCTCAGTTGGTGTTCATCGTGGTGTTCGTGGCGTTGTCGGTGCACACCCTCAGCGAGCAGTCCGCACCCGTGTCGCTGCTGGCGCCATTCCACCATGAAGGCTTCAGCGCGCCGCTGATCATGGCGGGCGCCGCGGTGCTGTGCCTGTCGTTTCTTGGCTTCGATGCGGTGTCGACCATGGCCGAGGAAACCCCCAACCCACGCCGCACCATCCCGTTGGCGATCATGGTGGTGTCGCTGTTCGGCGGCCTGCTGTTCCTGCTGGTTTCGTATTTCGCGCAAATGGTGTTCCCGCAATGGAACAGCTTCGTCGACCCGGATGCCGCCTCGGTGGATGTGATGCGCCGGGTGGGCGGCGAACTGCTGGTGACCGCCTTTACCGCAACCTATGTCGCCGGTTGCTTCGCCTCGGCGATGGTCTCCCAGGCCAGTGTGTCGCGGGTGCTGTTCGCCATGGGGCGTGACGGCGCGCTGCCCCGCGTGCTCGGCAAGCTGGTGACGAAAAAGCGCGTGCCCGCCACGGCCATCGTGCTGGTCAGCCTGTTCTCGCTGATTGCCTTGTTCATCACGTTGGATACCGTCGCCAACATGATCAGCTTCGGTGCGCTGTTTGCGTTCTCGGCGGTGAACCTGGCGGTGATCAAGCACTACCTGGTCGACCAGAAGTTGCGCGGTACCAGGAACTACTTGCTGTACGCCGTTGTGCCGGCGCTTGGGTTCCTCAGCACGATCTGGCTATGGAGCAGCCTTTCCAGCCTGTCGTTCACCATCGGCCTGTGCTGGATGGGGCTTGGGCTCCTGTGCCTGCTGGGCATCACGCGGGGGCTGCGCGTGAAGATGCCGGAACTGCAGATCGCCGAGTGAACCCCTCGTTTATCCATCGCCATTCATTGGGAGTACAACGTGTTCGACCTTAACTACTGGCAACAGCGTGTTGCCCGCCAGACGTTCATCAACACCGCCCTGATCGGTGGCCGCTCAGTGAATGCGGCATCCGGGGCGACCTTCGATGCCATTAACCCTGCGACCCAGCAGTTGCTGTCGCGGGTTGCAGCCTGCGGTGACGCAGAAGTCGACCTGGCCGTGCGCAGCGCACGCCAGGCCTTCGAGACCGGCCCCTGGCGACGGATGCCGCCGGTGGAGCGCAAGAAAATTTTGATCAGGCTCTCCGAATTACTGATGACCCACCGCGAGGAACTGGCGCTGCTCGATTCGCTGAACATGGGCAAGCCGGTGATGGACGCCTACAACGTTGACGTGCCCGGCGCCGCCAATGTGTTTGCCTGGTACGGCGAAGCCCTCGACAAGCTCTACGATCAAGTCGCGCCCACCGCTCACAACGCGTTGGCAACCATCACGCGTGAAGCACTGGGGGTGATCGCGGCGGTGGTGCCGTGGAACTTCCCGCTCGACATGGCCGCCTGGAAACTCGCGCCGGCGTTGGCGGCCGGTAACAGCGTGGTCTTGAAACCTGCCGAGCAGTCGCCGTTTTCTGCCCTGCGCCTGGCCCAGCTTGCCCTGGAAGCCGGTGTCCCGGAAGGTGTGTTGAATGTGGTGCCCGGCCTCGGCGAAAGTGCCGGCAAGGCCCTGGGGCTGCACCCCGACGTGGATTGCCTGGTGTTCACCGGCTCCACTCAGGTGGGCAAATACTTCATGCAGTATTCCGCCCAGTCCAACCTGAAACAGGTGTGGCTGGAGTGTGGCGGCAAGAGCCCGAACCTGGTGTTTGAGGACTGCCAGGACCTAAACCTTGCGGCGCAGAAGGCCGCCTTCGGCATCTTTTTCAACCAGGGCGAAGT
>NZ_JACARZ010000182.1:0-8739 GCF_013386315.1 Pseudomonas sp. P7779
CCCAACTCAAAGAAATGATCCTGACGCCCCACCCGATCCAGCTTCAGCACCTGCGCCCAAACCCCAGCAATCACCGTCTCCACCTCCCCCTGAGGCGGTTCATAGGCGCGACTCAACACCGCCTCCACCCCAGGCTCCGGCAACCCCTTGCGATCCAGCTTCCCCGCCGGATTAAGCGGCCACACCTCCACCCGCACAAACGCCGAAGGCACCATGTACTCAGGCAGCCCCTCCACCATGTAACTGCGCAACGCCTCAAGCCCCGGCACCGCATCACGAACAGTGAAATACGCCACCAACCGCTCATCCCGAATCAACACCGCCACCTCGCGCAATGCAGGATGCGCCGCCAACCGCGCCTCAACCTCCCCCAGCTCCAGCCGCACCCCACGCAGCTTCACCTGAAAGTCATTGCGCCCCAGAAACTCCAGGTTCCCGTCCGGCAAATACCGCACCAGATCCCCCGTGCGATACAACCGATCCCCCGCCACAAACGGGCTATCGATAAACCGCTCCGCCGTCATCTGCGCCAACCCCAGATACCCGCGAGCCACGCCCACCCCGCCGATATGCAACTGCCCACTGCACCCCAGCGGCACCGGCCGATCATGCTCATCCAATACGTAAAGCCGGGTATTACTGATGGCCCGCCCAATCGGCAACTGCAACCCCGGCACCGGCGCACCCGGCTCCAGCGTCCAGGCACTGCTGTCCACCGTCGCCTCGGTCGGTCCGTAGACGTTATGCAAGCGCACCTTGGGCAACCGCGCCTGAACCCCACGGGCCAAGGCCTCTGTCAGCTCCCCGCCACCGCATAAAACGTCGGTAAGGCTGGTACAAAGCGCAGACTCCTCCAGCTCCAGAAACTGCTGCAACATCGCCGGCACAAACTTGATCACGCTGACCTGTTGCTCACGAATCACCTGCGCCAGGTACGCCGGCTCACGGTGCCCATCGGGACGCGCCAGGACCAGGCGCATGCCATTGGTCAGCGGCCAGAACAGCTCCCACACCGAACCGTCAAAACTGAACGGCGCCCGCTGCAACAACGCGCCACCCTCGGCATTCGGGCACAGTTGCGAGCCCCAGTGCATCAGGTTGCCCAGGCCCCGATGCTCGATCATCACGCCCTTGGGCGTGCCGGTGGAGCCGGAGGTGTACATCACGTACGCCAGGTTGCGCACGCTCAGCCCCGGCACTCGCGGGTTGCCTTCAGGCGCCTGCTGCCAGGCGCCGTGGTCGAGGTCGATCACCGGTATCGACACCTCCCCCGGCAAATCCCGGGTCGCGCCGTGTACCAGCAAGGCGACCGGCGCGCTGTCTTGCAGCATGTAGGCGAGACGCTCGCGAGGGTAGCCCGGGTCCAACGGTACATAGGCGCCCCCCGCCTTGAGGATGGCCAGCAAGCCCACCACCAGGTCCAACCCGCGCTCGACACACAAGGCCACCCGCGAATCCGGCTGCACGCCGCGCTCGCGCAGGTGATAGGCCAGGCGGTTGGCGCGCTCGTTGAGCTGGCGGTAAGTCAGTTGCTGCTCACCGGCCTGCACCGCCACCGCGTGAGGTGTGTGCCGGGCATGGGCTTCGAACAGGGCGTGGACGGTCTGGTCCACGGGGGAGTCGGTTTCGCTGGCGTTGAAGTCCACCAGTTGCTGTTGCAGTTCGGTCGCGGGCAGCACCTGTACATCGAACAGCGGCGCCTCGGGCGTCTCCACCAATCCCGCCAGCACCGTGCCAAGGTAGTCCAGCAGGCGCTGGGCACCGACCTTGCGGGGCGCCTTGGCCTTGAGCCGGAAACCGCTGGCCAGGTCGTCCACCGTCAGCATCAGTGGGTAGCTGAGGATGTCTTCGCTGCTCAGCAATTCGATGCCGGGCTGCAGCACCTCGAGTGCCTCGACCGAGACATGCCGGTAATTCAGCAGGCTGTTGAACAGCGGTGTGACGCCGCTGCAACGCTGGGCCAACGCCAGGGACGCTTGCTCGTGGGCGAGCAAGGCGCTGAGTTGCTGCTGCGTCTGCCTGATCGCCTCGCGCACCGTCACCCCGGCCAGGCGTACCCGCAGTGGCAAGGTGTTGATGAACATGCCCAGGGCACGGTCCGCGCCCTCACCGGCCTGCAGGCGTCCCAGCAGAACCGTACCGAACACCACATCGTCACGGCCCGAGACGCGACCCAGTACCTGGGCCCACGCCAGATGAAACAGGCTCGCCGCGCTGACACCCAAGGTGCGGGCCTGCTCGCGCAACAACTGGCCGAGTGCGTCGGGAAGCAGCACGTCGGCTTCCTCGGTGTCACGGCGATCCGCCTGGCGTTCCTGTAAACCGAAGGCCAGGGTCGGCTCGTCGACATCCGCCAGCCGCTCGCGAAAGAACGCTTCGTGCCCGGCCTGGCGTTCCGCCGACCGGGCCTGGGCGACCACGTTGCGATAGGGCACCGGCGCCGGCAATTGCTGTTGCTGGCCAAGCAGATGAGCCTGGATTTCCGCCATCAGTACTTGCGTGGAAGTGGCGTCGTTCACCAGATGATGGAAACGCAGCATGCCCACCCAACGGCGGTTCTGCCGGTCTTCGGCGTAATCCAGGGCCATCAGCGGCGCCTTGCGCAAGTCCAGTGGCCGCTGGCGTTCGCGCAGTTGTTCGAGAATTGAGTCCCCCTGGAGGGCCACCGGTTGCACGTCCAGAATCGCCTTGCGCCACACCACTTGCATCGGTTGTTCGAGGGCATCCCACGCCAGGCTGGTGCGCAGGATGTCATGGCGGTCGATCACCTGTTGCAGCGCCTGGGCGAACGCTTCCAGCTGTTCACGGCGGGCAAAGCTGAACATCGCGTGTTGCTGGTACGGATCGCGCTCGTCGGTGATGTGGTGATACAGCAGGCCTTCCTGCAACGGCGCCAGCGGGTAGATCTCCTGCACATTGGCGGCGCCACCGGGGATCGCGGCGACGATGCGTTCTATCGTCGGCGGGTCCAGTTCGGCCAGCGCCAGCAGGTCCGGAGTAATCAATTGGCAACCTGCCGGAACACGGTTGGCCGGCACCTCAAGCTCGGTGCCCTGGCCGACCGCTGCCGCCAGTGCGGCCAGGGTCGGCTGGCCGAACAGCACCTGCACGTCGGCCTGCAACCCGACCTGGCGCATGTGCTGCACCAACTGGACCGCCAACAGCGAATGGCCGCCCAACTCGAAGAAATGGTCATGCCGCCCCACCCGCTCGACGTGCAGTACATCGGCCCAGATCTGCGCCAGGGCGATTTCCGTAGGCCCTTCGGGGGCTTCGTAAATTCGACTGACAAATGCATCGGCACCGGGTGCCGGCAAGGCCTTGCGGTCGAGTTTGCCGTTGGCCGTCAGGGGCAACGCGTCCAGCTTTACGTAGGCCTGCGGCACCATGTAATCCGGCAAGCGTGACTTGAGATGGGCGCGAAGCGCTTCAATCGCAACCGGCGCGTGCTCGGTGAACCAGGCCAACAGCTGCCCCTCGCGTACCAGCACCACCGCTTCGGTGACCCCTTCATAACCCGCCAGGGCGGACTCGATTTCCCCCGGCTCGATACGCACGCCGCGAATTTTTACCTGGTCGTCGTTGCGGCCCAAATATTCAATATTCCCATCCGGCAGCCAACGCGCCAGGTCGCCGGTGCGGTACATGCGGCCCGTGTTGAATGGGTCATCAAGAAAACGCTCTGCGGTCATGTCCGGGCGGTTCAAATAGCCCCGCGCCACGCCTTTCCCGCCGACGTACAACTCGCCTGCAGTACCGATGGGCACCGGCCGCTGTTGCTCATCCAGCAGGTAGACCGCGGCATTCGCGATGGGTTTGCCGATGTGCAGCGCCTGCCCGGCCTCAACGAGGCCCGAGGTGGCAACCACGGTGGCTTCAGTGGGACCGTAGTTGTTGATCACCGCGAAACTGCGCGCCTGGTTGAACTGGCGCAGGCGGTCGCCACCAATCAGCAGCGTGCACAAAGTCGGGTGTTCGATATTCTGGCTGAACGCATACTCGGCCACCGGCGTGGGCAGGAAGCATACGTCCAGTGGTTGCGCGCGCCACCAGGCCAGCAGCGCGTCGATGTCTTCGGCGCCGTCGTGGGCCGGCGGCAAGTGCAAGGTCGCGCCCACGCACAGCGCTGGCCAGACCTCCCAGGCCATGGCATCAAACCCGAAACCGGCAACGCTGGCGGTATGGCTGCCCGCGTGCAAATCGAAGGCCTGGCAATGCCAGTCCACCAGGTTGGCCACGGTGTGGTGCTCCACCATCACGCCCTTGGGCAGGCCGGTGGAGCCTGAGGTGTAGATCACATAAGCGAGGTTGGCGGGTGTCATCGCCACTTGCGGGTTGCGCGCCAACTGCGCCGTGGCGTGATCCAGATTGATGACCGGCACGCTCAATACCGGTAGCCGCTCGAGCAAATCCGTCTGCGTCAGCACCGCCACCGGCGCGCTGTCATCGAGCAGGTAGTGCAGGCGCTCGGCAGGATGGGCCGGGTCCACCGGGACATAACAGGCGCCGGACTTGAGAATCCCCAGCAAGCCCACCAGCGTCTCCAGGCCGCGCCGGGCGACGATCGCCACACGGTCGTCGGGCTTTACCCCGAGCACCAATAGCTGCCGCGCCAGGGCATTGGCCCGTTGATTCAATTGGTCATACGTCAATCGCTGCCCCTGATACACCGCCGCCACCGCATGCGGGGTCACCGCGGCCTGGGCCTCGACGCGCCCATGCAGGGTTTGCGCTGCGGGATAGGCCTGGGCGGTGGCGTTCCAGCGTTGCAACTGCGCGGTTTCCTCGGGCGTTATCAGCGAGAAGTCAGCCAGGGGCAGCGCGGTGTTTTCCAGCCCCTGCTCCAGCACATACACCAGGCGATCAGCCAGGGCCTGCACCTCGTGTACCTGGAAGTACGCCTCGTTGTAGACGCAGTGCAGGCACGCCGTGTCGTGGTAGCGATTGCTGCGCAAGTGAATCGCCAGCGGCAACGGCTCATGGTGGTTGGACACCTTGATCGCCCGGGCCGACGCCTGGCCGTAGCGAAATTCATGGTCGTCCTGCTCATAGGACACCGACAGGTCGAACAGTTGGCCGAGGTCGGCGCGCAGCAAACCCAGCTCGCGATTCATCTCGCTCAGCGGGAAACGTTGATGTCGGAAATCCTGCTGGAGCTGGTCGCGCACGCCACGCACCAGGGCGCTGAAAGGCAGGTCGTCGCGGAACTGCAAGCGCACGGCACTGACCTGGGTGAACAGCCCCAGGGTCGAACGAAAGCGTGCATTGGAACGGTTGAGTATCGGCAGCCCCACCACCCACTCCTGGCGCTGGCCGGTGCGGCTGAAGTACAGGTACATCGCCGCCAATAACACATGGAACGCCGACGCCTGGTAATGGTTCGCCGCCCGCGCCATGCGATTGAGCAGCGCCGCCGGAAACGGTGCTACCAGGGTGTTGCTCGGCGCATCGCCCTTGGCCTGGTAACGGCGCGTCAGCAGCGGCTCTGGCAGCGCCTGGTATTTGTCCAGCCAGTAGCTGCGGTCCCGGGCGTAACGGGCCGACTCGCGATAGCGTTCATCGTTGTCGATGAAGTCGATATAGGACGGCGCCGACAGGTCCGGTTGTCGGCCCTGCTCCAGGGCGCTGTAGATCCCGGCAAGGGATTGCAGCATCTGGCCAAAGCCCCAGCCATCGAGAATCAGGTGGTGAGCCTGGGTGCCGAGGCGGTAATGCTGGTCATCGAGCTTGACCAGGAAGAAGCGGAACAACGGCTCGTCGACCAGCGCATAGGTTCGCGCCATCTGCGCCTGCAACAAGGCCTCGGCGGCCGCGCGGGGATCCGGCTGGCGCGAGACGTCATGCTGCGGCACCGATACCGCCATGGCCTCGGCAAACGCCTGCCGTGGCAAGCCATCGGCCGCCACTTGCAACACCGTACGCAATGCGTCGTGCTTGGCCACCAGGTGCTCGATGGCTCGCTGGATCAATGCGGGATTCACGGTGCCCGTGAGTTCGATATAACCCCCGATGTTGTACAGCGGCGAGTCACCGAGGCGCAGTTGGTCGAGCCAGATATCCCGCTGGGCGGCGGTCAGGGGGAAATACGTCATAAGATCCTTCTCATGTGAGGTGTCGATAAGGCGCACAACGCCCCATTGAGGCGAAATCAACGGGATTTAAGCATCGCCCCGGAGGGCCGTATGTCACCCGAAACCCGGACAGCCTGGGTACCGCGCCGGGGTTGGCTGATGGTTCAGTGCTGAAACGATTAAATGGATGTAGGAGATTGGCTACATCTGGCCGATGCCATATAGCCGGGCATGTCGAGAAAATTGAGTAAATATGTTTTATATCAACTAGTTAACAAACTCTAAAATCCTTTTACCCTGCAGCTTCAGCCTATATCCCTGTCGGAAATGACGAAATAATGGCGCGCTTTTTATGGCAGGTTGTGTCCCTCGTTTCCGCTACATACGTAGGACAAATCCACGTGGCTAAATGAAGCCTCGAGCACCGACCCAGGTTCAAGGAGAACGGGAGGCCTGCACACGTACGGGCAACCGTTGACGGTTTTCGACATCAAGGATGAGATGGCTATGAGTCTGACCAGCAGTATTCGGAATATGGAAAATCCGCATTTTTATTTCGAGTTGGGAGAGTTGATTTCAAGCACCGGCACTGAACACTTCGCAGCGAACATGCTGCAACTGGTCAACAAGCTGGTACCGGTTCACTTGGTGGACCTCAGTGAATGGACCCTCGACGAGCACCAGGCCTGCGTGCTCGATATCAAGTTACTTGGCAGCGACGGGTTGAAGCAGGACCTGCCGCCACCGCGCACCCTGCATCACCGCGACGATCATCCGCTGCTGAAAAAAATGCTCGGCATGAACGACCCGCTGTTGATCCAGATGAATGCCAAGGCCGACAGCACCCACACCCGCGGCACCTCCCATCAGTGCAACCTGGTATCGCGCCAGGCCAATCGGCGCTGCGTGATTTCGTTCTACCGGCCCCACACCCAACGCGCCTTTTCCCTGGCGCAGCTGTCGTTTCTCAAGAGCCTTTCGGAAACCTTGCTGCCGTTGATCGAGCGCCACGCGCAGATCAATCGACAGGCCCCGCCGGTAGCGCCCGAGCCCTCTAAAACTCCGTTGGAGCAGTCGCAATTGCAGCGCGAATTCTATAAACGCCTGTCACTCAGTGACATCACCTTATCGGCGCGGGAACAGGAGGTTTGCCTGGGGTTGTTGACCGGCGGAACCGTACCGCAGATGGCCGAGAAACTCAGCGTGAAAAACAGCTCCATCGAAACCTACCTCAAGCGCGCGGCGGCCAAACTGGGCGTGAGTGGCCGGCATGGCCTGGCCAAATGGATGGTTGGCGCGTGATGAAAAAACTGATGCTCGGCGTGGCGTGTGTGCTTGGCGGGTGTTCGTTGATCCCGGACTATCAGCGGCCCGAGGCACCGACCCCGGCGCACTTCCCGGTGTATAACGCGGACCGGGTGGGGCCATCGGCCTCCGGGCCTGACTGGCAACAGTTGTTCCGTGACCCGGTGATGCGGCAGTTGATTGGCCAGGCCCTGGTGAATAACCGTGACCTGCGGGTGGCGGCGCTGAATGTCGAAGCGTTCCAGGCGCAGTACCGCATCCAGCGTGCCGACCTGTTCCCGGCGGTGTCTGCCACGGGTGCCGAAAACCGCCAGAAAGTCCCGCGGCGCGCCACTACCACCGGCAAGTCTGCGATCACCTCTACCTATTCGGCGACATTGGGCGTCAGCGCCTACGAGCTGGATTTTTTCGGCCGTGTACGCAGCCTCAGTGAGCAGGCGATGCTGCAATACCTGGCCACTGAAGAAGCTCGGCGCAGCGCGCAACTGAGCCTGGTGGCCAACGTCGCCAACGCTTACCTGACCTGGCGCGCCGACCAGGAACTGCTGGCCCTGGCCCGGCAGACGCTGGCCTCGGACGAGCACAGCCTGCGTCTGACGTCGCGCAGTAAAACGGCGGGCAAGGCGACGTCGATTGATGTGATCCAGGCCCAGACCAGCGTCGAAAGTACCCGGGCAAGCATTGCGCGCTACCAGCGGCAGGTGGCCCAGGACCTCAACAGCCTGGCGTTGCTGGTGGGTGGGCCGGTGCCGGATTCTTTGCCGGCACAGCCGCTGTCCGACGACCTGGTAGCCCGGCTGCCGGCCGGGTTGCCGTCGGACCTGCTGCAACGGCGGCCGGATATTGTGCAGGCCGAGTATCAGCTTCAGGCGGCCAACGCGAATATTGGCGCGGCGCGGGCGGCGTTTTTTCCTTCGGTTACGCTGACGGCCAACGCTGGCACCTCGAGTAAGGATCTGTCGGGATTGTTCCAGGGGGGCTCGGGGAGTTGGGGGTTCCAGCCGCAGATCAATCTGCCGATCTTCAACGCGGGCAGCCTGCGGGCCAGCCTGGATTACGCGAAGATTCAGAAGAACATTTATGTCGCGCAGTATGAGAAGTCGATTCAGACAGCGTTCCAGGAAGTCTCGGACGGGCTGGCGGCGCGGCAAACGTATAACGAGCAACTGGCGGCGCAGCGGGATTTTGTTCGGGCCAACCAGACGTATTACGACCTGGCTCAGCACCGGTATCGCAGTGGGGTGGACAGTAATCTGGTGTTTCTGGATGCGCAGCGGTCGTTGTTCAGTTCGCAGCAGGCGTTGATTGTTGATCGGTTAGCGCAGTTGGTGGCGGAGGTGAATTTGTATACGGCGTTGGGTGG
>NZ_JACARZ010000183.1:0-10254 GCF_013386315.1 Pseudomonas sp. P7779
TGTAAGAGCGGAACCCTAAGTGGCCGTTACCGCAGGAATGGATATGTACGCGGTAAGCTTCAAGATCCGGGTCGCCTATCAGTCCGCTTTCGCGAGCAAGCCCGCTCCCACATTTGGATGATGGTGTGGCAGATGGATCTGCTGGGCCTGGAATACCGCTATCGCAGGCAAGCCAGCTCCCACAGAGGACATGTGAACGCAGGTTCATTGCTCCGCTCCCGGAGCGCCCGCCTTGGCCTCTTGCTGAGCCTGACGCCGCTGCAACTGCTCCCGATCAAACCCCTCGATATACACCTGCGCCGCCCGCCCAACCGGCGCCGCCATCGCAGGCCCCGTCGCCCGCCCCTGATTCAAATCCTGGCGCTGCTCCACCATCTGCATCAAATTCAAATTGTTGGCGCAGCCCAGCGGCAAGGTCGCCTTGAAATCCTCGTCCAGTCCAATCTCGTCCTTGGCCGGCGGCTGCTGGCACTGGCTTGGCACCCCGTCCGCCTGATACTGCGGCGAGTAATACACCGGCGCCAGATGCGTCTTGCAGCCCACCACCAACAGGGGCAAACACATCAACAAACGCGAAACTTTCATGCCATGCCCCCTCATCAATTCATGTAGAAACCAAACGCCCCACCACTGCGCGGCCCCGCCGCTGCGGCGGTCGCAGGCTGTGCATCCAGCGGCGTGGCCAGGGTGCGACTGCGCACCGGCTCCACCAGGTACGGCGTAATCAAAATCACCAATTCGGTTTCATTGCGCTGAAAACGCTTGGAGCGAAACAGGTTGCCCAGGATCGGCAAGTCCCCCAGCAACGGCAGCTTCTCGATGTCCTGGCTGCTCTCACGCTGGAACAAACCGGCAATCGCAAACGTCTGCCCGCTGCCCACTTCCACCCGCGTATCGGCGCGGCGCACGCTGAACGACGGCACATGGAAATTGCCGAAATCCACCGTGCCGCCACTCACCACACTGCTGACCTCAGGGCGCACTTGCAGGGCGATCCGGCCGTTGGGCAGCAGCGTCGGGTTGAACAGCAGCGACACGCCGAACGACTTGTATTCGATCCCCACCAGGTCCCGATTCACCGGCACCGGGATCGCCACTTCGCCGCCCGCCAGGAAGCTCGCGGTTTGCCCGGTCATGGCGGTGATGTTCGGCTCGGCCAGGATTTGCAGGATCCCGTTGGCCTGCAACGCGTCGAGCATGCCATCGATATTGGTATTGCCCGAGCCGCTGCCCGCCGCCGCCAGGCCACCGGCGGTGGCGGCTGCCAGCGGTCCGCCGGTGATCAGGCCAAAGGAGAACGTGCCGTTGCTGAACATGGCGTTCCAGTTAACCCCGTAATGCAGCAGTTCCGAGCGGGACACTTCAGCAAAGCGCACACGCAAGTTGACCTGGGCGGCACCGGCGTACTCAGTGGTGTTGACCGCGCTCTGGAAGCCCTGGCCCTGTGGGTTGAGCAAGGCATTCAAATCCGTCGCTTCTCCAACCGAACGCACCGTGCCCTTGGCGATCAATCGGTTACCGGCACCGCTGATCTGCGCGCCATTGCCGGGATGCAATTCCTGCATCGGCGCAGTCACTGCCTGGGTCGCGCTACTGACCGCCAGGCTCAGGCTGGCAAGCTGTTTGCCGTCGCTGCCGAGGGCAATCAGGCTGGTATTGCCCGGCGCCTTGCCGAAGATATAGATCACCCCGGGCGACACCACTTGCAGGTCGGCAATCCCCGGCTCGGCCACCAGTACCGACTCCACCGGGGCCACAAAATGCAGGATCCGGCCTTCACCGGAGGCCAGGTTGATAGACCCCTGGGCACCGTTGGCGATGTCCTGGGCACTGCAGAAAAACGAGGTCAACGTCAGCAACAGCAGACAAAAACGGATCATGAGGCAGACGCCAGGGAAGTGACGGAAGCCGCGGCAGGTGCACGGCGGTTGGAGATATCGGTAAGGCTGATGGTCACCAGCGCTTGCAGGTTGTATTCGGTGGCCAGTTCGCGAAACGACAACACCGCCAGCTCCAGTTCACCGCGCAGCACCAGGCGCCGCAGGCTGCGGCGCAGTTCCGGGTGCACCAGCAATACCGCACTGTTGGCTTCAGTGGTTTTGTCGCAGGCCTGGCGCAGTTGGGCGAGCAACGCGCGGTTGACTTCCTCGGGGATCACTTCACGGCTGGGCTCCTGGCGACGCAGGGATGCACGCAACTGGTCTTCCAATCCCGGCGCCAGCACCAGGGCGCCAATCACCCGATTGCGGTCGGCGTACTGATGGCTGATCTGCCGCGCCAACCCTGCACGCAGGTGTTCGGCCAGGCGGCCGGCATCGGTTTCCCGGGCGCCCCACTCCACCATGGCTTCGAGCAAGGCCCGCTGATTGCGGATCGACACGCCCTCTCCCACCAGCAGGCGCAGGGTCTCGGCCACCCGCTGCAACGGCACCAGGCGCAGGGCTTCCTTGACCAGTTCGCCGTAGGTGGCTTCGGTGCGTTCGAGCAGCAGGCGGGTTTCCTGGATGCCGAGGAAGTCCGCGGCATAGCGGCGCAGGCTGCGTTCCAGCACGCCACGCAAGACTTCGTCCGGCAGCAGGAAACCGATGCCGGCGCTGCGCAGTGCGTCTTCGTGCTGACGCTCGATCCAGTGCGCGGCACGACCGTTGAGGGGCGAATCGGCTTGCAGGGTGGCGATGTCCAGCAACTGCACATGCACCGGATCGTCCTGCAACAGCAGGCAGTTGATCGGCATCTCGCCTTCGCTGACGGGTACGCCTTCCAGTGACACGCGGTAGCTGCCCGGCGTGGCCTTGGCGTCCATGTGAATGCCCGGCACCGGCATATCGACGCCGAGGTCGCTGCGAATGTCGTGACACAGCGCTTCGATGCGTTGGCTCAGTAGTTGGCGCGGGGCGCTGAGGGCCAACGCACTGCCGAGGGTCAGCAATACCCGAGTGTCGGGGGCCACGCCATAATCCTGCTCGGCCTGCACTTCAACCACCGGTTCCAGGGTCTCGACCAGCGCTTCAGGCTCTACCTGGTTTTCACGGGTATGACGGCGGTACATCACGAAGGCCGCACCACCGAACACCAGCGACAACCCGAGGAACACCCAGGTCGGAAAGCCCGGTATCACGCTGACGCCGACCATGATCAGTGCGGTCAAACCGAGGGCGCGGTAGCTGGCACCCAACTGCTTGAGAATCTCGCTGCCGAGGTCACCCGCTTCGCCGTCGCTGTTGACCCGCGTCACCACGGTGCCCGCCGCTACCGAGATAAGCAGCGCCGGGATCTGTGCGATCAAACCGTCGCCCACGGTCAGCAGCGAATAGGTGTGCACCGCCGCGCCGAAGGCCATGTCGCGCTCGATCATGCCGATCAGCATGCCGCCCAGCAGGTTGACCGCGAGGATCACCAACCCGGCAATCGCATCGCCCTTGACGAACTTCATCGCCCCGTCCATCGCGCCGAACATCTGGCTCTCGCGCTCCAGGCGTGAGCGCCGGCGGCGGGCTTCGGCCTGGTCGATATCGCCGTTGCGCAGGTCGTTGTCGATGCTCATCTGTTTGCCGGGCATCGCATCCAGGGTGAAGCGCGCCGCCACTTCCGCGACCCGCTCGGCGCCCTTGGTGATCACCACGAACTGCGCCACGGTGATGATCAGGAACACCACCATGCCCACCACCACCTGGCCGGCAATCACGAAGTCACCGAAGGCCTTGACGATATGGCCGGCGTCGCCGTGCAGCAGAATCAAGCGGGTGGTGGTGATCGAAAGCGACAGGCGAAACAAGGTGCTGAGCAGGATCAGCGGCGGCAGCGCGGAGAATTCCACCGAGTGGCCGATGTAGAACGCCACGATCAGGATCAGGATGCTCAGGGCGATGTTCAAGCCGATCAGCATGTCCACCAGGTAGGTAGGCAGCGGGATGATCATCATCACGATCGCCATCAGCATGAACGCGACGATGATCACGTCGGTACGCTGGGCGGCCATGCGCGCGATGCCGTTCAGGCGATTGAGCAGGTTCATGGCGCGGCTCTCCGTGCAGCGAGGTAGCGTTTGAAGCACTGGCGCGCTTCGTCCTTGCGTTCGCCGTACCACAGCGCCCGGGCACGCAGCAGCAACAGGCTGGCAGACTCACCCTCCAGCGCGACCAGCCGATCCAGGGCCGCGAGTGCGCGGGTGAAGTCGCCGCTGTCGGTGAACGCCAGCACCAGCGAGCGCAGCAGCAGGCCATCGTCGGGCGCGACACTCACGGCAATCAGCAACATCACCAGCGCGCGCTGGGACTGGCCGTTGCGCCGGTACAGCTCGCCAATGCCCTTGAGCAATTGCACCGCGTCGTCGTTGTCCCGGGGCATCAGGCCTGGACCTCCGAGCGTTGTTGTTCGAGGGTGCGGCGCATCTCGATTTCCTCGCTGATCAGGTCATGGGCCAGCGCCTTGATCTGCGGCTCGGCGTCGAGGTTCGGCAACAGGTGCTGCATCACGTGTTCCAGCAGTTCCAGGGAACGTGCGCTGCCGAACAGCAGCGAGTCGACGCCGGCGGCGCTGGTGAGTTCTTCCAGGTCACTGCGCAGGGAGCGGCGGGACTGGACCTTGCGGGTTTTCAGCAACGCTTCGAAAGCCGTGGCCTGGCGGGAGTTGACCGGGCGGATCGCCTCGACCGGCGCGCTGCGCACGTCACTGGGAATCAACGGACGGGGTTCGACTTTCATCCCGGGGCCTTAGCTGAAAAAAGCAGCGTCATAGGGTGAAGGTGAAGCGTTCTTCGCCACGGGCGAGGATCACCTGGTTGTTCTCGATGCGCTCCAGTACCCAGTTGTCCGCCAGGGCCGCGCCGGGGTACAGGCGCTTGCCGCTGTCATTGATCACGTAGGGGTTGGCGCCGAACCACACGGCTTGAAAGCGCACCCGTGGCCGGGCCGCATCTGCACGCACGGCAACCCGCGGGTTGAGCACGATCTGCTGGCCGTAACGCTGGTCGAAGGCTTGTTGCAGGGCGACCCATTGAGGCTTTTGCGCGCGCTCAAAGGAGCCGACGGCGTTGAGTTGGCCATCGATGTCGTTGACCTTCACGGCGTCCAGGTGGGCGGCCTGCAATTGCCCTTCGAACCAGGCCTTGGCCTCGGCACGGGAAGGCTTGGCTGCGGTTGTTTCGGCAACCGGCATTACGGTTTGCGCTTGCGGTGAATCATTGCGAAATGCCAGGGCGCCAGCGCACACAAAGAGCAACGCGGTGGCGATGATCCAGGGCGTTAACGTGCGTGTCGTCGCAGGGATTTTTTCAGGGCTGCCCGGCAGCGCCAGGCTCACACCCGCCGTGCCGATACGCAGTTGCAGCGGCAGCCGCGCGCGATGGCCGCTGCCCTGGGGAATACGGATATCGCCGGCAGTGCCGGTGATCAGTACATCGCCGCCGAGGGCCTCGACGGCCACCTGGGCCCCTTCAAAACGCAGGCGCAGGTGCAACTCGGCAATCCCGGGATCGCTGAGCTGGAGGTCGGCCGCCAGGGCGGCGCCAAGGGTGTAGACCGGCTGGTCGAGCATCAGGGAACTGCCCTGGTGCAAACCGTGGGTCACAAGCAGGGTCGGCGCGCCGTTCGCGGCGGGCAGGCCCAGGGAAATCAAGGCTGTCATGGTTGGGTTTGCCCCCTTGAGAATCACAGGCCGCAACGACGCCTGTGCCGATCAACAACGGTGCAACGGGGTAAGGCAGGTATACGGGCAGCGCCGGCGCTGCCCGCATGGCGAATCAGTTCTGCGGACGCTGTTTGGTGGCGTCGAGCTCTGCTTTTTTCGCGGTGCTGATCTCGGTGATCTTGGCCGACTTCTCGATGGCCATGTTGAAAGTTGCTTCCATCTTCGCGATAGCGTCGTCGGCGCCGCCTGCACTTACTGGTGGAGTAGTAGCCATGTTCAATCTCCTTGCATCGATAGGGAAGTTAAGCCGCATGCAAACCGAAACAAACTCCCAGCGTCAGACAGTGAGTTGGCCATGCAGCCGTCGGTTTGCATGGGAACCATACTACTCACGAACAAAACACCTTCGCTGTGAAAGCTTGTGAAACGTTCATGGCAGGTGCTGTGAAAAATCCGGCTCAACGTGCCGTTGAGAAAATCTCATCGCCGCGCGGACGTGGAACTTTTGTTAAAAAACCAATACACGACGAGACCCAATGTTTACGGGGGCACAACCTGAAAAACGAACCAACTCGAACAATTTACGAGCCCGTTACCCCTGGGTAAAAACGTTGATCACTCAACAATTCCAGAAAATAAATCCGACAACTTCACACTTTTAACTAATAGCCATTTGCCCAACTTTGCAGATATTTCCATTTGTAACAAAACCGACTTGATCATCGCGTTTGATAGCTCGGCGCGGGTTAACCCAATAACACTTCGCAACTTTCGCCCGCCCCAGTTAGTGCACTTGCACTAAATATCGACTGATATAAAACAACTTCCAGGTGATCTATGACTGCGATCCCGAATGGCCTTGACCCTGCCGACAACAAAGGCCCGGATGGCTCCCGGAGCACGTTCGAAAAAGCCCTGTTCACCGCCGTCGACAAGCCGGTATTCGACCCCTCGAAAATCCGCGGGCCGTCCATTCCGCTGCCGTACCAGAACGTGCAGGCACCGGTGAACAACAGCATCACCTACACCCCGCTGGGCAGCGACAAACCGGTGACCCTCAAGCAGATCGACAACCCCAGGCTGTTTGAGCAATTGGTCAACCAGTACAACGCACAGCAAAGCGACGCGACCCTTGAGAAGAATCTGGCCGACAGCAAAGGCGCCGGCTACAAGGAGGCAGACGCCAGCACCGTGGCGCCTGGCCTGGGCAACTACAAGGCGATCGGCAGTACCACCGAATTGGGCCCGGGACTGATCCGCTACGAGACCAGTGCCGGCGACAAAATCGTGGTCAGCCAGAAGGAAACACCCGCGCTGTTCGCCCAGGTCAGCGGCGACTCGGCCAAGCTCTTTGCGATCAATGCCAGCCAGGCCGAGGGCTACCGCCTGGCCGGCCCCACGGAAACCATGGACCCGGCAGCGAATATCGGCCCGCCCGAAGAAGTCGGCCCGGGCCTGATTCGCTATACCACGGCGTCGGGCGACAAGGTGATCGTGTCCCAGGACATCACCCCCGCGCTGTACGACCAGGTGGCCAAACTGTATGCCGGCAGCACCGGCGCAGCGGGCGCCTCGGACACGTCCTGGATCGACACCTCATCGTTTGGCGTGTCGGGTGCCAAGGACTGGGACACCATCACCGGCAACACCAGCGGCACGCCGACCAAGGAAGAACTCGACCTGAACCGGCCCAAGGCGGCCGCGCAATTGCTCTCGCAAAACTGGGACGCCTGGGGCCTGCATGGCGCGCCGATCGACTTCGCCAACCCACCCACGACACTCCCCCCCGAGGCCCAGGCCGTACTCAAGTACGTGGCCAGCAGCCCGAGCCTGATGGCCGCGCTGGATACCGGCGGGCGTGGCAAGGCCGACAATGTGATCACCCATTCCGATGTCGACCATTTCATCGACAACGCCGGCAAGGACCTCGGCGCCGCGTCGAAATCCTATGGCAGTTTCCTCGGCAGCAAACCCGGTGACCTGGCCAAGGCGAATGCCAAGTCGGCGGCAATCCTGATGGCCAATGAGAGCCTGGCCGCTGGCGCAGGTCCGGCGATGCGCCCCGGTGACGCCAACCAGCGCAGCAACGACGGCATGCTGCGCAGCGACAACCTGCAAGCCTTGGGCAGCGATTCGGCCCTGAGCACCGAGCTGACCGGCGCGGCGGCCATGTGGTCCAGACCCGGGATGTTCCACGCCCTGGAAACCGGCGGCGACAACCCCGCCACCGGCAAGTCGGACGGCATCGGCACCCGCGACAACATCGGCGCCTGGCTCGAAAAACAGGCACCGAAAACCGACAGCGACACCCTGACCTTCCTCGACGGTGCCGCCACTCGTGATGCCGTCGCCGGCGTCGACACCTCGGGCCTGACCGCCGACATCCTGGCCAACCCGCAGAACTACAGCGGCGAACAGAAAGCCGCGGTGCTGGTGCAGTTGACCGATGCACAAACCCGCCTGCTGGTCAGCGACTACGTGCCCCACGCCGGGTTGATGGACAAGTACACCTCGCCCCACTACGGCCTCAACCCCAACGAAGACAAAATCAAGGCACAGCTGCAAAGCGGCATCGAAACCCTCTCGGCCGACCCGGACGTGCAAGGCTTCCTGCAAAACAATCGCGGCCCGGCACTGGCCGACATCGTCGACAGCAACCCGGCGATGAAAGTCGCGATGCAGAACTACTACACCGACGACATCGAGACCGGCAAAAACCTCACCGACAATCTCAACGCCAAGGACCAGAACGGCAAGCAGATCGACATGGGCATGGGCCTGCAAAACGCGGCCAACGATACGACCATCGCCAACCTGGCGCTGGGGGGCAACGGCCATGTGAACCTGACCGGCATCGCCGACAAGGCCGGGCAAAGCGACAACATCCAGCAGTACTACAAAAACCAACTGGTGACCGGCAAGGCCTTTACCGACGCGGTGGCCGGCGGTATGGACCCCACCGTGGCGGCCAGCAGCTTCGCCGCCAGCACGGCCTCGGCCCAGGCCTTCCTCGGCGACAAGGCCTCGGCGGATGACGCCGCCACCTTGCAGGTGAATTTCAACGAAGCCCTTGGCGACGCCCTGCTCGGCGGCGCCACCACCGACACCCTGAACATCACCCTGGGGGACGGCAAGGGCAACTTCGACGAAGCCAAGGTCACTGCCGCGATCAACGACGCCCAGCAAAAAGACCCAGAGATGTTCGTCACCTCGGATGGCGGCAAGATCGACCCGGCGCAAGTGGTGTCGATGCTGCGTTCGGTATGGGACATCGGGCGCCAGGGCAACAAGATCGCCGACGCACTGCCCAAGGCCATCGAAGGCATGAAGTTCGGCGACGTCAGCCCGGCATTCAAGCAAGGCCTGCTGCACATCGGCAGTGCGGTGTTGATGAGCGGCGTGCTGATGGCCCGTTCGGCCAGCGGCAGCAACACGCCGGTGGCGGACGCGAACCGGGTATCCGCCGGGCTGCAATTTGCCGGGCTGTTGATGGAGGGCGGCACCAAATACGCCAAGGAAGCGGGTTACGGTATCACCTGGGTCAACCGCCCGGATGGCGGCACCATTGGTGATTTCCCCGGCAAGGTACCGGTGGGCAAGGGCCCGCTGAGCCCGCAGCAAATCGCCAACCTCGGCGCGGCCGGCAAGATCATCGGTTCGGCGGGCGGGATTATCGGCGGTGTGATCGGGGTGATTGGCGGTGTCGACTCGTTGAAAAAAGGCGACTACCTGAGCGGCAGTTTCTCGGTTGCCACCGGCGTGCTGGGTACGGGTGCGGCGGTGGCCGGGTTGGTGGAAGCCGGGGCCGGGTTGTACGGGGCCACGGAAATCGGCGCGGTGGCCGGGACCATCAGCGGGATCCTCGGCGGGGCTACGGCGATCCTTGGCGGGATCGGCAGCGCGTTCCTGCCCTTCGCCCTGGCTGATGCCCATGGCAAGGCGCAGGACGCGTTCTATGGCCAGCTTGCGCCGGTGCTCAAGCAATACGGCTTGACTGGCGGGCCTACGGAGCCGGGTGATTATCCTGAAGACCCGATCCCGGCGATCAACACCTGACCTTCCCTTGCAGCCTTGCGCGAAGGGAGCCGCGCGGGGTTGTGTTTTTGAACATGCACAAAGGTTAATCACATGACGTATTCACACCGCGGCCACCTTGAAGACAGCGCTATTGAAATCCACTTTGGCCCTTATCAACTGCTGCCCCGACGTCATCTGCTGCTGAAAAACGGTGAGCCGGTGAGCCTGGGCAGTCGGGCCCTGACGTTGCTGATTGCCCTCGCTTCGCGGCCTGGTGAGCTGTTGGAGAAGACCCAATTGCTGGACATCGCCTGGCCACGGTTGGTGGTGGAAGAGTGCAACCTGCGGGCGCAGATCAAGGCGATCCGCCGGGCGTTGGGGGATGATGATTCGGTGTATATCGCGACGGCGACGGGCCAGGGGTATCGGTTTGTTGCGCCGACCTGGGTGGAGCGTGGGGCGCAGAAAAAGCCGGTGGTGTTGGGGGTTTATAGTTGTCGGCGTTGTTTGGGGGGTGAGGTGAAGCCGGTGCTCGGCGTGCGGCAGGAGAGGCTTAACAGTTGAGGGGGATTTGGATCGGGGGCATATCCATTATTTGGGTGATGGCTT
>NZ_JACARZ010000184.1:0-7318 GCF_013386315.1 Pseudomonas sp. P7779
GCCTTCCTGCTTCCAGCGCACCAGCAGCAGGTCCGGCAGGTTTTTCACGATATCGCGCAGGGCGTGGATGTTGGTGTCCGGGGTGTTGGAGCTGAACTGCAGGCTCAGGTCGCCGTGGCACTGCGCCGGTTCCAGTGCATCGTTGGGGAAACCGACCATGCGGATCAGGCGCTTGGGCTTGGCTGCGGCCAGGCCGAAGCGTTCGTCGAACAGCGACTCGCCCACCGATACGGTGATGGTCAGGTTGTCCGGTGTCACCACCGGGCCGAGGATGCCGGAGTCGGTGGGGGGCAGTTTCGGGTCGACTTGCACCACGGTGCCGCCGGTCATCAGGAATGCGATGCGCTCGTTCAGGGTGCGGAACAGCCGCTCCAGGTCCTCGCGGTCGCTGGCCAACACGTCGAATGCCACCAACATGCCGCAGGCCGGGCGCGGAGTGACGATGCCGGTCTGGTGCTTGCCATGGAAATCGTGGTGGTCCTGGGTCTTTTCACTGCTTGGCGCGGTGGTCACCTGTGCCGCCGCGTTGGCAGCCATTGCCGGGCAGCTCAGGCTGCTGCCGGCAATGGCCGCGCCAGTGGCGGCCATACCCAGCAATACACGACGACGCTGGGCGGAAAATTGTTCTGAATCACTCATGTCTACGGTCGTCTTCACTTCAGGCCGGAAAGGCCAAGGGCGGGGTCGATTCTATCGAGTGCAACGGCCAGAGCCTTGGCCTTGTCGGCGATCTGCTTGCGCTGATCGGCGGTAACGCTGTCATACGAGGCGTAGCGGCCATCGACTTTCAAACCGTTGAGTTCGGCATCGAGGGCGTTGATCGCGCTGTCGATCCCCGGCAGCAATTGCGCGGCAGATTTGGTCAGCAGCGGGCGCATCAGGTCGACCACTTTGCGGGCGGCGTCCAGGTTGGCGGCGAAGCCGTTGAGGTCGGTATGGCTGTAGCGTTCTTCCTCACCGCTGGCGGCACGTACGTCGGCCAGGCTGTTGAGGTTGCGCACCACGATGCTCACCAGTTGCTCCGGCGGCAGCGACTGTGCCAGCAGCTGTTGCTTGAGGCTGGTGACGTCGGTGACCAGGCGCTGGGCAATCGGCGCCAGGCCGTCGAGATTGCGTTGCTGGAACAGGCCGTATTCGAGACGGTGGAAGCCGCTGAAGGCCGGGTCCTGCTCGCGCTTTTCAAAGTAGTCGGCGCGGGCGTTGATCGCGTTGTCCAGTTCCGCCAGGCGTTGCGAAGCCGGGGCCAGGCGCTGGTAAGCCTCGCGGGCCGGTACGTAAAGCGCCTGGGCCTGGGCGAGGTCGCCGGCTTCGATGGCTTGGTCCAGCGCGGTAACGGCCTTGACCAGGGCGCTACCCTGGCTGCTCAGGTACACGCGGAACTCCGACAGCGGGCCGATAAACGCGACCATCGACGGCTTGGCCTTGGCTTGGGCGTCAGACTCGGCAGTCGGTGTCACCTTCAAGGTGCCACGCGGGTTGCTCAGCAGGCCGCAGGTGATCTGGTAGTCGCCGGGCAGCAGGTTGGCGTTGATCACCTGGCTCAGGCCCGGGGCGATGTTCTCGCGCTCTTCGACCACCAGCACGCCGTCGAGGATTTCCCACTCCACGGCACGGTCCGAGCGGTTGATGATGCGGAAGCTGGCGCGTCCCGCCGGTACCGTCAGCGCATTCGGTTCGCAGCTATGGGCGTGGATCGTCACCGCGATTTCATTGTGGTTGGCCTGGCGCTTGGAGGCGGCCAGTTGCGAGGCGTAGTAGAACAGGCCACCGGCGGCGATCATCACGACCACCGAGCCGCCCACCGCCCAGCGCAAGGCGCGGGAGGGCGGAGCCGGTTGAGGGGTTTGGTTGGACAAGAGGCGGTCCTTACTGGCTGGAAACGGAAGAGGTTGTGCGGGTAGCCGGCTTGCTCGGCGGCGCCGGCAGGAAGAACATCACCAGGGCCACCACCAGGTAAATCAGGTAGGCACCGAGGGTGCTGATGGTCGGGGCGTCCTGATAGCCGAACATGCCGGCCAGCACCGAGCCCAGCGGGCCATCCATCGGCAGCGTCGCGCTGAAATCGAACAGTACGGTTTGCAGGTGGTTCCATACCCCGGCTTCGTGCAGGGCTTGTACCGAGTTGGCGAGGATGCCGGCGGCCACCACCAGGATGAACAGGCCGGTCCAGCGGAAGAACGCTCCGAGGTTCAGGCGCATGCTGCCGGTGTAGATCAGGAAGCCGACGATGATCGCCAGGATCAGGCCGAGCAGGGCGCCAATCGGCGCGCCCGGACCTTCGCTTTGCTGGAACACGGCCAGCAGGAAGAACACGGTTTCCAGGCCTTCACGGGCCACGGCGAAAAACACCATGGCGATCAGCGCGGTGACCTGGTGTTTGGAGCCGGCCAGGGCATGATCGAGGGATTCATGCAGGGAATGCTTGATGGAGCGCGCGACCTTGCGCATCCAGAACACCATGGAGCTGAGAATGCCCACGGCCACCAGGCCGACGATGCCTTCGAACAGTTCCTGTTGTTTCTGCGGGAATTCGGCACTCACCAGTTCCAGGCCACCGCCGACCAGCAGCGCGAGGGCCGCTGCCAGAAATACGCCGATCCACACTGCGGGCATGTACTGGCCACGGCCAGTTTGCTTGAGGTAGCTGGCAATAATGCCAACGATCAAGGCGGCTTCTATGCCTTCGCGCAGCATGATTAAAAAGGGAACAAGCATTCGGCACCGAATCGTCACTAGATAGGATGCTAAGTTGTAACATAATGATACTCATTACTAAACAGGGAATATTGACCTTTACTGAACCTTGACTGAACGGTGGTGGCAAACCGCATCCGACACTAGAATGCGCGGCATCGTCCCAGCCACCGGATTGCGCCATTCCCCATGTCGGAAAAAGACACGATTTCCATCCAACTGGTCCGCGAAGCCCTGTTGCAGAGCTGTGCGCCGGGTGCGGCGAGCGATGAAGTGTTGACCAAGGTCGGGATTGATCCAGCACTGCTGGGCCAGCCAACCGCACGCGTCCCGGCAACCGCTTACGCACGCTTATGGCGCTTGCTGGCACGGCGAATGGACGATGAATTCTTTGGCATGGACCCGCGCAAGCTCAAATCCGGCAGCCTGGAGTTCCTCTGCCGGGCCTCCATGGCACAACCGAGCCTGGCCACTGCGCTGGAAACCGGCCTGGGGTTCCTGTCACTGATGCTCGAGCGCATGCCGGCGCAACTGGTTCGCCAGCAGAGCCTGGCGGAAATCGTCCTGTTGGAGCCGGAGCCCGCACCCAGGCGCGCCTTCACCTATTTCGCCTACTGGATGATCGTCCACGGCGTCGCCTGCTGGCTGGCTGGGCGCCGGATCCCGATCCTGGCGATTGAACTGCGTTGCCCGCAGCCGGACTTCTGCGACGACTACCAGGTGATGTTTTCCGACAACTTGCGCTTTGACCGGCCGCGTACCCGGATGATCTTTTCCGCCGACTGCCTCGACCTGCCGATCAAGCGCAGCCCGGAGGAGCTCAAGCGCTTCCTGGCCCATGCGCCCGCCAACATCCTGGTCAAATACCGCGACCCGGACAGCCTTGCCACCCGCATCAAGACCGACCTGCGGCACATGCCCGCCGACACCTGGCCGGAAACCGAAGGCCTGGCCGCATCCCTGTGCATCTCGGCCTCGACCCTGCGCCGGCGCCTGGCGGAAGAAGGGCAGACCTACCAGGGCCTCAAGGACAGCGTGCGCAAGGAGTTGGCGATCGTCTGGCTGGCCGATTCCGACATCAGCTTTGCCGAGATCGCCACCCGCCTGGGGTTTGCCGATGCCAGCTCGTTCTACAAGGCGTTTCGCAAGTGGTCGGGCTCCAACCCCGGGCACTATCGCAGCCTGATATTGAACGAAGCACTGAGCCAGTAGGTCACTGCCAGGCACCCCCGGCACGTTTGCCTGCTTATCCACGCCTTTAATGATCTGGGTCACTTTCCTGCGCCGCCGTGCGTGTGATATTCGGCGCCACCGCTCCATCGTTCGTTTCCTGACGCAGCCTGATCGGCATTTGTCGCGATCAACGTCTACGCCATTTCCCTCATTCAAGAGCAGGATTTCATGGCACTTCACAGAACCGTAGAGACCCAGGACCAAGCCATCGAAGACGTCTATTCGAGTGGCTCCGCCCAGCACAAACTGCCCAAGTACCGCCTCCCGGACCACTCGACCACGCCGTCGGCCGCCTACAACCTGGTGCGCGACGAACTGCTGCTGGACGGCAATTCCCGGCAAAACCTGGCGACCTTCTGCACCACCTGGGTCGAGCCCGAAGTGCAGCAGTTGATGGCCGATGCCCTCGACAAAAACATGATCGACAAGGATGAGTACCCGCAGACGGCCGAGATCGAAAACCGTTGCGTGCACATCATTGCCGACCTGTGGCACGCGCCGAAATCGTGGCAAACCGTGGGTTGCTCCACCACCGGTTCCAGCGAAGCGGCGATGCTTGGCGGCCTGGCACTGAAGTGGAGCTGGAAGAAACGCCGGGAAGCGGCGGGGCTGCCCACCGACAAACCGAATTTCGTGTGCGGCCCGGTGCAGATCTGCTGGAAGAAATTCGCCCGTTATTTCGATGTGGAAATTCGCGAAGTGCCGTTGCGCGGTGACGCATTGGGCCTGCGCCCGGCCGACCTGCGGGAATATTGCGACGAAAACACCATCGGTGTCGTCGCGACCCTGGGCGTGACCTTCACCGGGATCTACGAACCGGTCGCAGCCCTGGCGGCCGAGCTGGACTCGATGCAACGTGACCTCGGCCTGGATATCCCGATCCATGTCGACGCGGCGAGCGGCGGGTTTATCGCCCCGTTCATCCAGCAAGAGCTGCAATGGGATTTTGTGATCGAGCGCGTCAAGTCGATCAACGCTTCCGGCCACAAGTACGGCCTGGCGCCGCTGGGCGTCGGCTGGGTTATCTGGCGCTCTACCGAAGACCTGCCGGAAGAGTTGATCTTCTACGTCGACTACCTGGGCGGCAACATGGCGACCTTTGCCCTGAACTTCAGCCGGCCCGGCGGTGAAATCATCGCCCAGTACTACAACTTCCTGCGGCTGGGGCGCGACGGCTACACGCGGATTCAACAAGCGTGCTCCGACACGGCGCAATGGCTGGCCTCGGAAATCACCAAGTTTGCCCCGCTGGAACTGGTGTACGACGGCAAGGATGGGCTGCCGGCGGTCTGCTACAAGCTCAAGGACGGCGTCGACCACGGCTTCAGCCTCTACGACCTGTCGGAGCGCGTGCGCATGCGCGGCTGGCAGATCGCGTCATACCCGTTGCCGTCCGATCGGCAGAACGTCGTGGTACAGCGCATCCTGGTACGGCATGGCGTGAGCCGTGACCTGGTGGCGTTGCTGCTGGAAGACCTGCGCAAGGCCGTTGCCCACCTGCAGAAAAACCCGGTGGAGCATTCCGACGCGGGCCCCAGCTTCAGCCATGGCGCCATCGCCGACCCGGTCATCCCGGCCGACACCCCGAACCTCGACTGAACGCACTGAACACCCGCCGGGCCTCGAGGCCCGGTGCCTTTAGCGTTGCATCGCCAGGTACGAATCATCGTGACTGCCTTCTTTACTTTCCTGCACGACAACCCCTACATCCTGCTGTTCCTGGTGGTTGGCCTGTCCGTCTGGGTCGGGCGCGGCACCATCAAGGGTTATGGCCTGGGCGCGGTGGCCGGGGCCATCGTGATCGGCTGCGCGATTGCGACGTGGGCGTCTTACTACGGCGTGCATTTCGAACTCGATAACTTTACCAAGAGCCTGTTTTATTACCTGTTCATGTACGGCGTCGGGCTGCGGGTCGGGCCTTCGTTCATCAACAGTCTCAAGGGTGATGGCCTGAAATTCACCTTCCTGGCGATCCTGTCCTCGTTCCTCGGGCTGGGTATCGTGGTGCTCGGCGTGCGGCTGTTATCCCTGCCGGTGGGCGCGGCGGGCGGGATTCTTGCCGGTTCGCAAACCATGTCGGCGGCGATTGGCTCCGCCGAACAGGCGATTACCTCGGGCGTGGTGCCGCTGCCACCGGGCACCACGGCGGCGGCGGCCACCGCGATGATCGCGCTGTCTTACGGCATCACCTATATCTGGGGCACGGTCGGCATCATCCTGATCTGCAAATACCTGCCGCGCTGGTGGGGTGTGGATGCGCGCAAGGCGGCCAAGGCATTCGAGGTGGAGCACGGTGTGCCGAACGTCGACGATGCCGGGCTCAGTGGGTATCGGCCGTTTGACCTGCGGGCCTATCGCCTGGTGAACCCGGAGCTGGTGGGGCAGAGCATCGCGCAGTTTCGCCAACGCTTTGCGTTGTACCAGATCGAGAACGTCGAGCGTGGTGAAGAGTTGCTGGGGGCTGATCCGACGCTGGTGTTGCAGCTGGGCGATGTGATCGCCCTGGGCGGCAGCCTGGATGCGCTGACCGATCACATGGGCCTGATCGGGCCGGAAGTACCGGATGCCCGGGCGTTGAATATACCGCTGGATGAGGCGGTGATTCTGGTGACCCACAAGGATGCCGTGGGCAGGGCGCTCAAGGAATTCAGCCAGTCGCCGATTGCCGGGCAGGTGCAGTTGGTGGGGATTGAGCGGGGTGGAGCGCCGATTCCGGTGGGGCTGGAAACGCGGTTGCAGCGCCTGGATGTGATGCACTTGATTGGCTTGCGCAGTGCCATCGACAAGGCCACGGCGTTGCTGGGCAAGGCGGGGCGGGCGAGTACGGCGACGGATTTGCTGACGCTGTCGCTGGGTATGGTGCTGGGGTTGTTGATCGGGCTGATTCAGGTGCCGGCGTTCGGTGCGGCGGTGGGGCTGGGCAATGCGGGCGGGTTGCTGGTGTCGGGGATTATCGTCTCGTCGCTGGTGTCGCGGGTGCGGTTTTTTGGGAATACCCCGAATGCGGCGCGCAACATTCTCGAGGACATGGGGTTGATATTCTTTGTCGCGATTGTGGGGGTGAATGCGGGGGCTAACCTGGTTTCGCAGATTAGCGCGATCATTGCGTTGAAGATCTTTTTGCTTGGGTTCGTGGCTTGTACGATTCCACCGTTTATTGTTTGGGCTGTGGGTTTTCATGTGTTCAAGATCAACCCGGCGATTCTCATGGGCGGTGTTGCGGGGGCGCGGAGTCACTCGGGGCCGGCGCGGGAGGCGGCCAAGGAAATTGATAGTACGGTGCCGTGGATCGGGTTTCCGGTGGCGTATGCGGTGTCGGGGATTTTGCTCACGGTGTTTGGGTATTTTGCCATGGTGCTGGCGCGGTAGCTGTATTGGGTACATATCCGTT
>NZ_JACARZ010000184.1:7409-7765 GCF_013386315.1 Pseudomonas sp. P7779
GTTTAACAGCCAGATCAAAAGCCAGAGCGAATGCAGATCTGCTTTTCTGTGGGAGCTGGCTTGCCTGCGATGCAGACAACTCGGTACATCAGGTACACCCAGTTGATGCTATCGCAGGCAAGCCAGCTTGTATGGTTAGACTTGTAGGGGTGGTGGGACTAAAAGCCAGCATCTGACTCTAGCCAGTACAGACCGTGGGAGACTTCGCCCCACCCCTTCACCAAAGCGCCGATAAGGAATGCATCGGCCATGACCGACGATAGAAGCAAGCCAGCGCAACGGTGAAGCCCCGACAAGCCCATAAACCCTAACCCGGAGCGTTTTTCATGGCAATGACTCCCACATTTGGACCGTGC
>NZ_JACARZ010000185.1:0-1795 GCF_013386315.1 Pseudomonas sp. P7779
CCGCGCAACTCAGGTGTTTCAGCGCCTTACAGGCCTCTCTGTTCAACGACGCGTCGAGTTGGCAACAACCTTGCATATGCTTGTATGTACAAGTAAAGATGTGTGCGTAAGAGTCCATGAACTTCCTCTTCGCACCCATCAATGTTCGCGCATTGATCGTTGAGGATTTTTTTGTGACCAAGCCTACCCAATACCGTGACGTTGAAATCCGTGCCGCACGCGGCAACACGCTGACCGCCAAAAGCTGGCTGACTGAAGCGCCGCTGCGCATGTTGATGAACAACCTCGACCCGCAGGTTGCCGAAAATCCGAAAGAACTGGTGGTGTACGGCGGTATCGGCCGTGCGGCACGTAACTGGGAATGCTACGACAAGATCGTCGAAAGCCTGACCAACCTCAACGACGACGAAACCCTGCTGGTGCAATCCGGCAAACCCGTCGGCGTGTTCAAGACCCACAGCAACGCCCCGCGCGTGCTGATCGCCAACTCCAACCTGGTACCGCACTGGGCGAGCTGGGAGCATTTCAACGAACTGGATGCCAAGGGCCTGGCCATGTACGGCCAGATGACCGCCGGCAGCTGGATCTACATCGGCAGCCAGGGCATCGTGCAGGGCACCTACGAAACCTTCGTCGAAGCCGGTCGCCAGCACTACAACGATGACCTCAAGGGCCGTTGGGTCCTGACCGCCGGCCTCGGCGGCATGGGCGGCGCCCAGCCACTGGCCGCGACCCTGGCCGGTGCCTGCTCGCTGAACATCGAATGCCAGCAGGTCAGCATCGACTTCCGCCTGAGCAGCCGCTACGTCGACGAACAAGCCACCGACCTCGACGACGCCCTGGCGCGCATCGACAAATACACCAAGGCCGGCCAGGCGATCTCCATCGCGTTGCTGGGCAACGCGGCGGAAATCCTGCCGGAGTTGGTGAAGCGCGGCGTGCGCCCGGACATGGTCACCGACCAGACCAGCGCCCACGACCCGCTCAACGGCTACCTGCCCGCCGGCTGGACCTGGGACGAATACCGCGCCCGCGCCAAGACCGAACCGGCCGAAGTGATCAAGGCCGCCAAGCAGTCGATGGCCGTGCACGTCAAGGCCATGCTCGAGTTCCAGAAACAAGGCATCCCGACGTTCGACTACGGCAACAACATCCGTCAGATGGCGCAAGAAGTGGGCGTGGAAAACGCCTTCGACTTCCCGGGTTTCGTCCCGGCCTACATCCGTCCGTTGTTCTGCCGTGGCATCGGCCCGTTCCGTTGGGCTGCGCTGTCGGGCGACCCGCAAGACATCTACAAGACCGACGCCAAAGTCAAAGAGCTGATCCCGGACGACGCGCACCTGCACAACTGGCTGGACATGGCCCGCGAGCGCATCAGCTTCCAGGGCCTGCCGGCACGTATCTGCTGGGTTGGCCTGGGCCAGCGCGCCAAGCTCGGCCTGGCATTCAACGAAATGGTGCGCAGCGGCGAGCTGTCGGCACCCATCGTGATCGGCCGCGACCACCTGGACTCCGGCTCGGTGGCCAGCCCCAACCGTGAAACCGAATCGATGCAGGACGGTTCCGACGCCGTGTCCGACTGGCCACTGCTCAACGCCTTGCTCAACACCGCCAGCGGCGCGACCTGGGTTTCGTTGCACCACGGCGGCGGCGTCGGCATGGGCTTCTCCCAGCACTCGGGCATGGTGATTGTCTGCGACGGTACCGACGAAGCCGCCGAGCGTATCGCGCGCGTGCTGCACAACGACCCGGCGACCGGCGTGATGCGTCATGCGGATGCGGGCTACCAGATCGC
>NZ_JACARZ010000186.1:0-2846 GCF_013386315.1 Pseudomonas sp. P7779
GTTCCGGATCGCCGGGGCCTACGCCCAGGCCGATCAAACGTCCGCGTGCCGGCATTATTCGACCTCCGTGGCCAAGGCGTTGACCGCGGCGGCGGCCATCGCACTGCCGCCCAGGCGGCCCTGCATGATCACGAACGGTACGCCGCGGCTGTCTGCCGCCAGCATCGCCTTGGATTCGGCGGCGCCGACAAAACCCACCGGGAACCCGAGGATCAGTGCAGGTTTTGGCGCGCCGGCGTCGAGCATTTCCAGCNNACAGCTCCAGGGCGGCGGCGGAACGGGTGTTGCCCAGCTCGCGGGCCAACTCCGGCACGCTGTCGTCGCGCAGGGTGCAGATCACCTGATTGTTGGCCGGCAGGCGCGTACGGGTCACGCCTTCGGAGACCATCCGCGCATCACACAGGATCGGCGCGCCAGCGGCCAGGGCTTCGCGCCCGGCCTTGCCGGCACCTTCGGAAAATTGCAGGCCGTCGATGGCGTCGACCATGCCGCAGGCATGAATCACCCGCACCGCGAGTTTTTCCAGGTCGGCAGGGATGCGATCAAGCCGGGCTTCTGCGCGAATGATCGCGAAGGAGTTGCGATAGATCTCCTGACCGTCGCGGATGTAATCAATCATCGGTGTTGCTCCGTGGGTGAGCGCGCAACAAGGCGCCCGCCGCTTCAATAGAAAGAGTGCGCGCGTGCAGGCGGCCGAAACCGGGCAGGCCTGCGTCGCGAAAATAGAGGTCGTAGTGGCCGGGACTTACCGCCAGCAGGGTGACCGGCGCGGTGTGTGCGGCCGCGCAGGAACGCGGGCAGCCGGACAGGTGCACGCTGTGGCCGGGCGCAAGCGCGGCCAGTTGCACGGCGTCGGCCTTGGTGTCGGACAGGCCTTTGGCGCAACCGCCGGCGCCGGTGCAGGCGATCATCCGTGCGAGGGGTTGGTCCACCGAACNNGCTGTTCGAGGCGTTCGGTGACAGCCGCCGCATCCTGGATATTGGGCAGCAGCAGGCCTTGCCATGGCGTGACACGCAAGGTGGCGTCGCCATGGTCGACGGCCAGTTGCGCAGCGCCCCTGAGCATCGCCGAATCCAGGCGGCCCAAGGGTGCGACGGCGGCGACGTAGACCTGGTTTTTTTGGCGCTGTGGATAACTTCCCAGGTGCAGCGGCGCGGAGTTGGAGTGCCTTGAAAAGCCATCAACCGGCTGCAATGGCATATTCAGCTGCCGCAAAAAGTTATCCACAGCGGTTTCAGCCAGCAGATGGCGCATACGGGTCTGATCAGGCCGGGCCAGTTCAAGGAACCGTTCCAGCACCGCCACCACCAGTGCATGCCCTTGCGCCAAAGGTACCGCCGCCAAGGGCGCTTCCCGCGCCGGGCAGCCTGCCAGGCCGAATGCCAACAGCGTGTTGCCATTGGCATCGAAGGCTGACAGCCACAGGTCGTGATGATGCTCGAGCATGGCCAGGGCTTCACCGCCGTCCAGTTGCACGGCGAACTTGGCCGACAGCTCATGGAAACGCGGGTGGGTTTCCAGGGTGGTGAGGATCTGGTCGGCCAACGGTCGGGTATCGAACAGCATCTCGCGGTCAATGCCGGCACTGGGGCTGAGCATCAGGTTGCGCACATCATCACCGGCGGCACGCTTGGGGCCCAGGTCGGCGGCCAGCAAGGCGGCGATCAATGCATCCTGTTCGGCGCCGATCCCGCGAATCTGCAGGTTGGCGCGGTTGGTCGCCTCGATCACCCCGCCGGCATGGGCCTGGGCGGCGTCGGCCACGGCAAACGCCTGCTCGGCACGGATCGAACCGCCCGCCAGTTTGATGCGGCAAATCCCGCCATCCAACGCCTGGACAATACGCAGCAACCCCGGACAGGCCGAGGGGCGCAAGGTATTGGACAGTGGTGTTGGTTTCACGGGGCTACCGGTTCACGGGTAAAGGCGCGGTATTATGCCTGCTTTGTCCGGCGGCATGAAAAGCCTGCCCGTCGGATGTCGTTCAAGGAATTCATATGTCGCCCTGGCTGACAGTAGTAGGCATCGGTGAAGACGGCTTCAAGGGCCTGGGCAGAAACGCCCGGCACGCCCTGTTGCGCGCCTCGCGCATTATTGGCGGGCAACGCCAGCTGGACTTGTTGCCGGTGTGCATCCGTGGCGAACGCCAGGTGTGGCCCAGCCCGTTTTCCCTGGAGCCGGTGCTGGCCAGGCGTGGTGAAGCGGTGTGCGTGCTGGCCAGCGGCGACCCGATGTTCTATGGCGTGGGTGCGAGCCTGGCGCGGCAGGTGCCGGCCGATGAGCTGCTGATTCTGCCGGCGCCCTCTTCCGTGTCCCTGGCGGCGGCGCGTCTGGGCTGGCCGTTGCAAGAGGTAGTGACGCTGTCGGTGGTTGCCCGGCCGATGGCGGCGCTGAATGCGCACCTGGCCAGCGGCGTGCGTTTGCTGGTGCTGAGCAATGACGGCCAGAGCCCGGCGGCGATTGCCACACAATTGGCCGAGCGCGGGTTTGGCGCAAGTCGCCTGAGTGTGTTTGAACACCTCGGCGGGCCGGATGAGCGGCACATCGACGGCATCGCCCGGGATTGGCCTGGCGAACCGATTGCCGCGTTGAATCTGCTGGCCATCGACTGCGTGGCCGACGCCAACACAGCGCGCCTGTCACGCCTGGCAGGGCTGCCGGACTCGGCCTTCAGGCACGACGGCCAACTGACCAAGCGCGACGTGCGCGCCATGACCCTCGCCCGCCTCGCGCCGATGCCCGGCGAACTGCTGTGGGACGTGGGCGCGGGCAGCGGCTCCATCGGGATCGAATGGATGCGCGCCCACCCCAGCTGCCGCGCCCTGGCCATCGAGGCCGATGACGG
>NZ_JACARZ010000187.1:0-643 GCF_013386315.1 Pseudomonas sp. P7779
TGCTGGGCCAGCAGGATGCCTTGCCGGTTGATCAGGTTGATGGTGCTGTCGCTGCCGATATTCAGGCTGCGGAACAGTTGCTGAAAGTACGACAGGCGCATGGTGGCCACGGCCACGCCGAGGAATCGCCCATCCGGCCCGGAAACCCGGCGGCTGAATGCGATACGCCATTGGTCGTCACACACGCAGCGCGCCGTGAAGGGCCGGCTGATGAACAGGCCCAGGTCGGGATTCTGCCGATGGGCCTGGAAGTAATCGCGGTCGGCGAAGTTGGCGGATTTGGGCGTCTGCAGGGCTGAGTCGGCGATCACGTTGCCATCCTTGTCCAGCAACAGGATGTCGCCTTTGTAGGGCGCCGCTTCCGAACGGTCGAACAGCACCAGGTGACGGATGCCGGCCGATACCCCAGCCAAATCAGTGCGTTCGGTGGCGGCGATCAGCCCTTTGATCGACAAGTCGTACAGCTCGACGTTGCGCAGCACGTCGGCGTCGATCAGTTGGGTGATGTTATTGGCCGTGCGCTGGGCCGCCTGCAACGTGTTGGCGTGTTCGCGAATCAGCAGCACCGCGACCACCGACATGATCAGCAGCACCGTGACGCAACTGCCGATGATCAGCAGCAGCTCCGGGCGGTGGGTGGGGC